>JBBTPF010000027.1:0-19076 GCA_038066295.1 Candidatus Methylomirabilota bacterium
GCGACAGCACTCGGGCCGGGGACGCTCGTCTTTCTCTCCCTGCGCGGGCGCGCGGGGTTCTCCGCCCTCGGGCGGCGCGGGCTCCCCGCCGAGCGCGTCGCCGACCAGGCGGTGGACGAGCTCCTCGCGCACCTCGCGAGCGGCGCCGCCGTGGACGCCCATCTCGCCGATCAGCTCGTGCCGTTCCTGGCGTTGGCATCGAGCCCGTCGAGCTTCACGTGCCCGGCGCTCTCCCTGCACCTCAAGACCGTCGCGTGGACCGTGGGGCAGTTCCTCCCCGCCGGGATCGAGTTCGGCGAGGGGCCGCCCGCGCGCGTCGCGATCACTCCCGGAAAGGAGCCATGAGATGAAACTGTTTCGTCGAATCCTCCATCCCACCGACTTCTCGAAGGCCTCGGGCCCCGCCTTCAAGAAGGCGCTCGAGCTCGCCAGGCAGGAGCGCGCCGAGCTCCGCCTGGTGTACGTCATCGCCACGCCGGCGGTCCTGCTCGAGGACAGCTTCATGACGGCGAAGACCTGGGCGGAGATGACGACCGCGGGTCGCCGCGAGGCTCAGCGGCGGCTCCGGCCGCTCCTCGCCAGGGCGAAGAAGGCGCACGTGCGGGCGAGCGCGGCCGTCCTCGAAGGCATTGCGTTCGAAGAGATCGTCCGCGAGGCCCGGCGCCGGCGCGCGGACCTCATCGTGGTGGGCACGCACGGGCGGACCGGCGTGGCGCGGTTCTTCCTCGGGAGCGTCGCGGCGCGCGTGCTCGCGCTGGCTCGATGCCCCGTACTGACCGTCCGCTAGTATCCCGTCTGCGACATCATGGTACGAGCTGCCGCCACGCGGACCCGGAGCCGACGGGCGATCGTCAACATGATGTCGCAGAGGCGACACCAGGCTGATCATTCACGATCGCCTCCACGGGGACCGTTCGTGAGCGATCCGGGCTAGGGCGCGCGCAGCGTGTAGGACACGAGATCCTGGGTGCGGAGGCCGGAGGTCTGGAGGACCCGCTCCCGCACCCAGTGTTTCGGCTCCGACGCGTACCAGGACTCGAAGATGACACGGCCGGCGCGATTCCTGCAAACGACGTGGAGCGCCACGAAGGATCCGGCGGGAACCACCACCGTGTCCTCGCCGACCGCCTCGCACTTGCGGTACGCCTTCTGGGTTTGTTGCGCTCGCGGGTCTTCGCGACTGTAGCTCGACTCCCACGCCTTCCCGACTTGGAGGGGCCACGCATGGCCGAGAGGCGGAGTGAGCCGCACCACGACGTCATCGCCGACCCGCTCGAGCCGGATGCCGAGGTTGGCCTTGACGAGGTAGGTCCGCCGGGACCCCGAGCGCACGACATAGTGGGCGACGCCGTCGATCTCCTCGTCACGGTCCACCGTCCGGACCAGGGTCCCCGTGCCGCTCGGGCTCTCCCAGCGGAAGCTCCACTCGTCTCCGGGCGTCCATGTGGGCGCCTCCCAGACGCGGCCTGCCGCGGCGGGGGGCGGCGCCGGCGCCGCGGCCTCGCGCGACGCCTCGAGCGTGAGGTGACGCTGATCGCGGTCCAGCGTGACCTTGAAGTGGTTGAGGAAGTTGGCGCCCAGCAGGCCGTCGACGGCGGGAGCCTGAGGGAGCGCGTCGTAGACGCCCACGTCGATGTCCTCGACGGTGAACTCGCCGACGCGGAGCGATGAGACTCTCACGTAGGGCATCGCCAACGTGCCGCCGCCGACGACCGTCGTGAGGATCTTCGGGGCCGTGACGGGCACGGTGATGCCGAGCCGCGCCATCGCGCGTGGGCTCAGGATCGTCATCGAGGCCCCGGTGTCCACCAGCAGCGTGACAGGGGATCCGTTCACCGCGGCGCCGACCAAGGCGCTGCTTCCCGCAAGCTGGATGGGCGCCGACATCTGCCGGGCGCCCGATGAAGGCAGGGCGAACCGCCCGGCGCCGAGCGAGCGCGCCTTGAGCCTCCGCTGCAGTTCCGCCTGGTAGCACTCGCTGAAGATGCGCCAATCCGCGGGCGACTGGTACTCGGCCCTGAGCCGGCCGTACTGATCGACGCCCAGGATGCGGACGGTGCGCGCCCGGCCTTCGCACCCACGCGCGGCCTCGAGGATCAGCGCATCGCGCTCCGCCTGCTCGGGGGACACGCTGGCGCACCCGGCGGCGAGGAGCCACCATCCCGTCAGGAGGACCACGCACGTCGCCCGCATGTCACGACCGTCCGTCAAGAGTGTACGGGGGGCGTCGGCCCGGCGCAGGGGAGATTGACGTCTCCGGGCGCCGATGATAGACGTCTAGACATCCTGACAGCGGGAGGGCCCATCGGTGGTGACTTACCGGCCCGGGATTCCGCGGTACCTCCAGATCGCCGACGCGATCCGTCACGACCTCAGGGGCGAGGGGGAACGCATCCCCTCCGAGCACGCCCTCTGCAGGCGGTTCAAGGTGAGCCGTCCGACCGTCCGGCAGGCCCTCGACGTCCTCGTGGAAGAGGGTCTCCTCTACCGTCACGCCGGGCGCGGGACCTTCAGCACCCCGTCCGCCACCGCCGATCCGAAGCTCCGCGTCATCGGCTCGGTCGGCGACATGATGGCGCTCGGTGACGAGACGTGGTTCAAGCTCCTCGGGCGCGACATCGTGCCGGTGCCGGCGAACATCGCCCAGGCGCTCAAACTCCAACCCCGCTCGTCGGTCTACCGCATCAGCGGCGTCCGCCACGCCGACTCGGGGCCGTTCCAGCACGTGACCGCGTACGTGCCGCTCACGATCGGCACGGCGCTCTCCGACGAGGACCTCTCGAAGACGTCGCTGATCGGCGCCATCGAGCGGGTGCTCGGTGTCCAGATCAAGCTCATGGAGCAGGTCGTGGACGCGGCCCTCGCGCCGCGGCAGATCGCCGAGCTGCTCCAGGTGCGGCCGCGCTCGCCGCTGCTCCTCTTCGAGCGCACCTATTTCGCCGCGAACGGCGAGCCGGTCGAGTACGCGATCACCTACCAGACCGGCCGGCGGTACCCGTACCGGCTGGTCCTCTCCCGCGCCGACCGCCGGAGCTGATCCCGATGTCTGCACGCACCTGTGTCAGGCCACCCTCGGTGGCACCGGGCTCGCGGGCCCCGCTACAATAATGGCCTACCGGCTGGGGTTCGACGTCGGGGGGACGTTCACCGATTTCGTGCTGCAGCTGCCGTCGGGGGAGCTCCTCACGGGGAAGCGGCTGACCACGTACCCGGACCCGTCGGAGGCGTGCCTCGCGGGTCTCGACGAGCTGGTCGCCAGGAGCGGCGTCCGGTGGACGGACGTCGCGCAGGCCGTTCACGGCACCACGCTCGGCTCGAACGTCGTCATCGAGCGCAAGGCGAAGGGCGTCGGCCTCCTCACCACGCGCGGCTTCCGCGACGTGCTGATCATCGGGCGCGAGAAGCGCTACCAGGTCTACGACCTCCAGATCGAGAAGCCCGCGCCCTTGATCCCGCGGCGGCTCATCGGCGAGGTGACCGAGCGGATCCTCGCCGACGGCTCGGCCCGCGCGCCCCTCGACGAGGCCGACGCGCGGCGGGCGATCCGCGAGCTGGTCGCGCGCGGCGTCACGACGCTCGCGATCTGCCTCCTGCACGCCTACCTGAACCCGGCGCACGAGAAGCGCCTCGCCCAGATCGTCGCCGAGGAGGCGCCGGCCGTCACCGTGACGCTCTCCCACGAGGTCTCGCCGACGTTCCGCGAGTACGAGCGGACCTCGACCACGGTCGTCAACGCCTACGTCATGACGGCGGTCCGCGAGTACCTGCGCGGCCTCACCGCGGCCATGGGAGAGCGCGGCTACCCCGGGCGCCTCTTCGTCATGCAGTCCTCGGGCGGCGTCGCGACGGCCGAGGCGATGCAGCGCTATCCCGTGCGGATGATCGAGTCGGGCCCCGCCGCGGGCGCGCTCATGGCCGCGGTCTACGGCGAGCTCACCGGCCACCGCGACCTCATCGCCTTCGACATGGGCGGGACCACCGCGAAGCTGGCACTCATCGAGAACGGCCGGCCGTACACGACGACCGCGTTCGAGCTGCACCGCGTGAACAACGCGCCGGGGAGCGGGCTCCCGATGAACATCCAGGCGATCGACCTCGTCGAGATCGGCGCGGGCGGCGGCTCGATCGCTCGGGCGAAGCTCGGCGTCATCGCCGTCGGCCCCGAGAGCGCCGGCTCGACGCCCGGCCCCGTCTGCTACGGCCGCGGCGGCGGCGAGCCCACCGTGACCGACGCGAACCTCGTGCTCGGCTACATCAACCCCGACTACTTCGCCGGCGGCTCCATCAAGCTCAGGGCGGCCGCGGCGGCGCGCGCCATCGAGGAGAAGGTCGCGCGTCCGCTCGGGCTCTCGCTCGAGGACGCGGCCTGGGGCATCCACGCGATCGTCACCACCAACATGGAGCTGGCCACGCGCGTCGTGTCCATCGAGCGCGGGCGCGACCCGCGCGACCTCACGTTCGTCGCCTTCGGCGGCTCCGGCCCCGTCCACGGCTGCCGGCTCGCCCAGGCCCTCGGCATCCCGCGCGTGATCCTGCCGGCCTCGGCGGGCGTCACCGCGGCGATCGGGCTCCTCGCCGCCGAGGTGCGGTTCGACGTCGCGCGCACCTACGTGCGCCGCCTCGACGCCCTGGACCCCGCCTCCCTCAACCGGACGTACGAGGAGATGGGGGCGCAGGCGATGGAGGTCGTGCGCGAGTCCACCGTCAGCGGCGAGATCGCCATCGCACGCTCGGCCGACGCGCGCTACGTCGGCCAGGGCTACGAGCTGACCGTGCCGGTGCCGTCGGGGACCCTGGACGCGGCGGCGCTCGCGCGGGTGCGGGCCAGCTTCGACGAGATCTACGCGGCGCGCTACGGCTACGCGAACGCGCAGGAAGCCGTCGAGATCGTCACGTGGAAGCTCTCGGCCGTCGGCGGCTCGCCGCAGATCGCGCTCGCCAAGGCGAGCGGGAACACGGGCGCCGCCGCGCTGAAGGGCACGCGCCGCGCGTACTTCCCCGAGGCGCGCGGCTACGTGGCCACGCCCGTGTACGACCGCTATGCCCTCGCCGCGGGGATGCGGCTCGCGGGGCCCGCGATCGTCGAGGAGCGCGAGTCCACCACGGTGCTCCCGCCGGGCGCCGCCGCGACGGTGGACGCGTACGCGAGCCTCATCGTGGAGATCGCGGCGGCATGAAGCGCGTCGATCCCCTCACCCTCGGCGTCATCTGGGGCGCGCTCCAGTCCATCGCGGTCGAGATCGGCACGACCGTGCACAAGACCGCGTACTCCGAGCAGGCGCGCGAGGGCCAGGACTTCTCCGTCGCCGTCTTCGACGCGAGGGGACGCATGGTGGCGCAGGGGCCGTACTCGCCGGGCCACATGGGGGCGATGTCGTTCGCCGTGAAGAACGCGCTGGCGGCCCATCCCGTCGCAACGCTCCGTCCGGGGGACGCGATCCTCCTGAACGACCCGCTCCTCGGCTCCGGCCATCTTCCCGATTTCTTCATCACGCAGCCCGCGTTCCACGACGGCGCGCTGATCGGCTTCGCCGTGAACATCCTCCACCACACGGACGTCGGCGGCCAGCGCCCGGGGAGCCAGGGCGTCGAAGGCATCTTCGACTACTTCCAGGAGGGGTTGCGCATCCCGCCGACGAAAGTGTGGCAGGAGTACGCGGAGCAGGAGGGGATCGTCGGGATCATCGCGGCGAACACCCGCACGCCCGAGAAGGTGCTCGGGGATCTGCGGGCGCAGCGGAGCGCGCTCCGCGTCGGCGAGCTCAGGCTCCAGGAGCTGGCCGCCCGCTACGGCCGCGACGTGCTCGCCGACGCGATGGACGAGATCATCGTGAGAACCGAGGCCGCCATGCGCGCGGCGATCAGCCGCTTTCCCGACGGGGTCTACGCGTTCGAGGACTTCATGGACGACTGGGGACCGGGGACCGAGCCGCTGCGCGTGGCGGTCACCGTGACCGTCGCCGGCGACTCGATGACGATCGACTACGAGGGGTCGAGCCCGCAGACCGCCTCGGGGATGAACTCCTACATCAACTACACGCGCTCCTACTCGTACGCGGCGGTGAAGTGTCTCACCGACCCGCTCGGGCCGATGAACGAGGGCGCGCTCCGGCCGGTCACGGTCAAGGCGCCGGAGGGCTCGTTCCTCAACCCGCGGCCGCCCGCGGGCGGGGGACCGCGCGCGATCATCTGCTACCGGACGTTCGAGTCGGTCCTCGGCGCGCTCGCGAGGGCCGTCCCCGAGCGCGTGGCGGCGGCCGCCTCGCACATGGCGAACCCGACCTTCGGCGGCTGGGACCGCGCGAAGCGGCGGCGGTTCGTGGCGTACGAGCTCGTGCTCTCCGGGACGGGCGCGCGCGCGACCAAGGACGGATGCGAGGCGATGTCGTGGGCGTTCAACGCGTCGAACATCCCCGTCGAGGCGCAGGAGGCGAACCAGCCGATCGTCGTCGAGCGTTTCGAGCTGATCCGCGACTCGGCCGGCCCGGGGAGGTTCCGCGGCGGCTCCGGAGTCCGCCGCGACATGCGCTTCCTCGCCGACGAGGGCAAGCTGACGAACCTCTCCGACCGTCAGAAGTTCCCGGCGTACGGCCTGTTCGGCGGCAAGCCCGGCAGGCTGGGGCGCACGACCATCAACCCAGGGCCGGAGGAGCAGCTCGTGCACGGGAAGGTGTCGCGCGAGTTCGCCTACGGCGATGTCGTGTCGTTCCAGCAGCCGGGCGCGGGGGGCTACGGTGACCCGCTCGGTCGCGACCCGCAGCGTGTGCTCGAGGACGCCCTCGACGACTACGTGTCCGTCGAGGCGGCGCGCTCGGAGTACGGCGTGGTGATCACCGGTGCGGGCGCCGATCTCGGGATCGACGACGCGGCCACGCGAGCATTACGGAGCGCGATGAGTGCGGACCGGAGGTCCCCGCCACCATGATCCGATTCACGCGGGAGCAGGAAGAGTTCCGCCGCGCCGTCGCGCGGTTCGTGGACGCGGAAGTCGTCCCCGCGGCCGCCGCGCTCGACGAGCGCGGCGAGTTCCCGCGCGAGCTCTTCACGCGCGTGGGCGAGCTCGGCTATCTCGGGCTCCGCTACCCGGAGGCCTACGGCGGCGCCGACGCCGACACCGTCACCTACTGCCTCTTCGCCGAGGAGCTGGCGCGCGGCTCGCTGTCGCTGGCGGCGGTGTGCGGCATGCAGTCGCTGATGGGGACGTACTTCATCTACAAGTACGGGAGCGAGGCGATCCGCCAGAGGTACCTGGTGCCCGCCCTCCGCGGCGACCTCGTCGCGACCTTCGCGCTCACCGAGCCGAACGCGGGCTCGGACCTGGCCAACATCACGACGCGCGCCGAGCGGCGAGGCGAGGGCTGGGTGGTCCGCGGCGGCAAGACCTGGGTGACGAACGCGCCCGTGGCCGACGTCCTGACGGTGGCCGCCAAGACCTCGCCCGAACGGGGCCTGCGCGGCATCGCCCTGTTCCTCCTGGACCGGGCGACCATGCGCGGGATCTCGCTTGGCAAATCGATCGAGAAGATCGCGGTGCGCGCCTCTGTGACGGGAGAGATTCTGCTCGACGACGTCGAGGTTCCCGCCGAACATCTTCTGGGCGGGGAGACGGGTGGCGTGGAGAAGGTCGGCGGCGTGCTGGCCGAGGCCCGCATCATGACGGCGGCGATCTCCGTGGGACTGGCCCGCGCCGCCTACGACGCCGCCCTCACGTACGCGCGCGAGCGCGTGGCCTTCGGCAAGCCGATCGTCGAGCACCAGGCGATCGGCTTCAAGCTGGCCGACATGCTGGTACAGCTGCACGCGGCGACGCTCGTGACCTACCAGGCGGCCGCGCGCCTCGACGCCGGGAGCCCGGTCGGGCGCGAGGCGGCGGTCGCCAAGCTCCTGGCCTCCGAGATGGCGGTGCGCGTGACGGACGAGGCCGCGCGCATCTTCGCCTCCTACGGCCTCGCGATGGAGTACCCGGCGCAGCGCTACTTCCGCGACGCCCGCTTCCTGCTGCCAGGGGGCGGAACGTCGGAGATCCTGCGCCTCGTGATCGGACGCGACCTCGACTGGGACAGGGAACAGGCATTCTCATGAGAGGGCTCTGGCTGGCGGAATGAGATGAGGCCCCAGGAGAAGTCGGACGGCGCGGCGTTCATCACGGGCCAGGCCGTCTTCGTCGACGGCGGCACGTCGGTCGGGGTCTGAGGAGGCGGCGATGGACGTGCGCAAGACGCTGTTCGTCGAGGAAGCGGTGCTGGTGGAGGCGGGCACCCCGCTGGCGCGGCCGGTGCGCCGCGTGGCCGGGCTGGCCGTCCTCGCCAATCCCTACGCGGGGCGATTCGTGCCGGACCTCTCGCCGCTCTTCGACACCGGCATGGAGGTGGGCGCGCTCCTGATGAAGCGCGCGATGGAGCTGCTGGGCGCGCCCGCCGTGAGCTACGGCAAGGCGGCCATCGTCGGCACGCTCGGCGAGATGGAACACGGTGGCGCCCTGCTCCATCCCAAGCTCGGCAGGCCGATGCGAGCCGCGGTGGGCGGCGGCGAGGCCATCATCCCGTCGAACGTCAAGGTGGCGGTGGCGGGGACCCCGGTCGACGTCCCGCTCGGCCACAAGGACAACGTCTGGTCGTTCGACCACTTCGACACGCTGACGGTGATGGTCGCCGACGCGCCGCGGCCGGACGAGATCGTGATGGTCATCGCGGTGGCCGATGGCGGGCGGCCCCACCCGAGGGTCGGGCAGGGCCGCGCGGCGGTCTGAGGGAGAGGGGAGAAGGGCGATGAGAAGAGTCGCGCTGGTCGGCGCGGGAGTCTCCAAGTTCGGCGTGCGCAAGGCGAGCTACCGCGACCTCATCTGGGAGGCCGGTAAGGCCTGCTTCGACTCCGTCCCCGGCGTGAAGCCGAAGGACGTCGAGGGCCTGGTGGTCGGCTCCGTGATGCCGGAGCGGACGGCGTTCCAGTCTCATATCTCGTCGCTCGCGGCCGAAGCGCTCGGGATCAAGCCGAGCGCGCTCAGCGCGCGCACCGAGCACATGTGCGCGTCGGGCACCGTCGCCATCCGCTACGCCTACGCGTTCATCGCCGCGGGGCTCGCCGACCTCGTCATGGTGCTGGGCGTCGAGAAGCTGAACCAGCCGACGGCCGACGAGGCCGTCCTCAACATGGGCACGGGCGTGGACCGCGAGTGGGAGGCCGCGTTCGGGCTCACGGCGCCGCCCTGCTTCGCGCTCGCCGCCCAGCGCCACATGGCGCAGTACGGGACGACGGAGGAGCAGCTCGCGCTCGTCGGCGTGAAGAACCACAACCACGCCACGAAGAATCCGAACGCGCACTTCAGCAAAGGCGCGACGCTCGACCAGGTGCTCTGCTCGCGGATGATCTCGACGCCGCTGCGACTGTTCATGTGCTCGCCGATCACCGACGGGGCCGCGGCGGTGCTGGTCGCGTCGGAGGACCGGGCGCGCGCCCTCACCGACCGGCCCGTCTGGATCCGCGGCACCGGCCAGGCGCTCGACGGCTTCCAGCTCACCTCGCTCCATGAGGACTACGCCCACTGGCCCGCGATGAAGCGCGCGGCGGACGCGACGTACCGCATGGCCGGCGTCGGTCCTCACGAGGTGGACCTCGCCGAAGTCCACGACTGCTTCGCGATCGCCGAGCTGATCGCGTACGAGGAGCTCGGCTTCTGCAAGAAGGGCGAGGCGGGGCCCTTCGTCGCCGCGGGGCGGAGCGGCCATGGCGGCGACGTCGTCGTGAACCCGCGGGGCGGGCTCATCGGCTGCGGCCACCCGCTCGGCGCGACGGGCGTCGCCCAGGCCGCGGAGGTCTTCGTCCAGCTCCGCGACGAGGCGGGCGCCCGCCAGGTGGACGCCGCGGCGATCGGCCTCACGCACAACAACAGCGGCATGGGCGAGCACGTCGTCATGCTCTACGGGCGCGAGGCCTCATGACCGGCGAGCCCGTGAACACCGTCGCCGTGGTCGGCCCCGGCAGGATCGGGCGCCAGATCGCGCTCGCCTTCGCCCTCGGCGGCCGTCGCGTTCACCTCGTGGACGTCAAGGACCGGGCCCCGGGCGGCGCGGCCGCGGTCCTCGCCGACGCGCGGCGCGAGATCGTCCGTGATCTCCGGCTGATGGCCGAGGAAGGCGTGATCGAGGAGGCGGAGATCTCATCCGCGCTCGGCCGGGTCGAGGACCGCTTCGGACTCGACGGCCTCGGCGCGTGCGGCTTCGTCCAGGAGGCGCTGCCCGAGCTGCTGGATCTCAAGCGCGAGGTGCTCGGGCGCCTTTCATCGCGCGTGGCGCCCGGCGCGATCGTTGCCTCCACCAGCTCGACGATCTCGCCGAAGCACCTCGCCGACGCCGTTCAGGGCCCGGAACGGTTTCTCGTCGTCCACTGGCTCAACCCCGCGCACATCATCCCGCTCGTCGAGGTCGTGCCCGGCGCGGCGACGGCCCCCGCGGTCGTCGCGCACAGCATCACGTTGCTCGAGGCGCTCGGCAAGGTCCCCGTGCGTTGCGGCGACTCGCCGGGATTCATCGGCCCGCGGATGCAGGCGCTCCTCATGAACGAGGCCGTGCGCCTCGTCGAGGAGGGTGTGGCCACGCCCGAGGACGTGGACCGTGCGTTCAAGGCGGGCATGGGCTTCCGCTACGCCCAGGTCGGCGTCTTCGAGTTCATCGACTGGGGCGGCGTGGACATCCTCTACCGCGCGAGCCGCTACCTGGCGACGGCGCTCGGCGACGACCGCTTCAAGCCCGCGCGGCTCGTCGAGGACAAGATGGCCAGGAACGAGCTCGGCCCGAAGACCGGCCGGGGGTTCTTCGACTATGCGGCCGGCCGGCGCGAGACCTTCGAGACCGAGAAGGTCCGCGCCCTGTTGCGCCAGCTGAAACGAGCACGAGAATGACCTACGTCCGGGCGACCGATCCGTTCCCGCTGGAATCGGCGGATCACACGAAGCTTCACGAGTTCTACACGCGCCTCGGGCACGGAACGCTCGCGACCACGAAGTGCGGCGGGTGCGGCACGGCGGCGTGGCCGCCGCGCGGGTTCTGCCCCGAGTGCGGCTCGGACGGATTCGACTGGGTGGATCTGCCCGCCGAGGGCACGGTCCACGCGTTCACGGTGCAGGAGACCGGGCTCCCCGCCGGGTTCGAGGGGCCGCGCGTCTTCGCGATCGTGAAGGTGGACGGGCATCGCGTGTTCTCGATCCTCGTGGACGCCGACCCGGCGACGCTCGCGGTCGGTCAGAGGGTGAGGCTCGCCCCGCTCAGGGTCGCCGACGACCCGAAGGGGAACGCGCGGTGGCTCCCCGCGTTCACACCCGCGTGAAGATCCTCATCGCCAAGCCCGGACTCGACGGCCACGACCGCGGCGCGAAGGTCGTCGCCCACGCGCTGCGCGACGCGGGCATCGAGGTCGTGTACTCGGGGCTCAAGCGGACGCCCGACGAGATCGTGCAGGAGGCGATCCAGGAAGACGTGGACGTCGTCGGGCTCTCCATCCTCTCGGGGGCCCACGTCCTCCTCTCGCGCCGCGTGCTCGACGGGCTCCGCGTCCACGGCGCCCCGGAGATCAAGGTCGTCGTCGGCGGGGTCATCCCCCCGCGCGACGTGGAGGAGCTCCAGGCGCTCGGCGTCGCCCGGGTGTTCCCGATGGGCACGCCGTTGCCCGAGATCGTCGCGGCCTTCACGGGGCCGGGCGAGCCGAGCGATCCGAAGGAGGCGGCAGAGCGATGAAGGACCTCAGAGCGCACGCGGGCTTCCCGATCAAGCCGGTGTACGGCCCGGAGGATCTCGCCCCGGTCGACTTCGAGCGCGACATCGGCCGGCCGGGCGAGTACCCCTACACGCGCGGCATCCACCGGCACATGTTCCGCGACCGGCTCTGGACGATGCGCCAGTACATCGGCTTCGGCACGCCGTCGGAGACGAACGGCAGATTCAAGTACCTGATGGCCCACGGACAGGACGCGCTGAACGTCGCCTTCGACCTGCCGACTCAATTGGGCCTCGACTCCGACGACCCGCGCGCCGAGGGCGAGGTGGGGCGCGTCGGCATGGCGATCGACACGCTCGCCGACATGGAGGAGGCGTTCGCCGGCATCCCGCTCGACCGGGTCAGCGTCTCGCTCACGATTAACGGCATGGCGGCGCCCATCACCGCCATGTATTACGCGGTCGCCGAGAAGCAGGGGGTCGCGCCCGAGCGCGTCGTCACCACGCCCCAGAACGACATCCTCAAGGAGTTCATCGCGCGGGGGACGTGGATCTATCCGGTGGACCCCTCGCTCCGGCTCGTCGCCGACCTCATCGAGTTCTCGGCGCGGCACTACCCGCGCTCGAACCCCGTCTCCGTGTGCGGCTACCACATCCGCGAGGCCGGCTGCACGACGGCGCAGGAGATGGCCTACGGCCTCGCCATCGCCGCCGCGTACGTCGAGCTCATGCGCGCGCGCGGCATGGCGGTGGACGACTTCGCCCCGCGCATCTCGTTCAACTTCACCGCGTGGGGAAAGATCTTCGAGGAAGTCGCGAAGTTCCGCGCGGGCCGGCGGCTCTACGCGCGGATGATGCGCGAGCGCTTCGGCGCGACCAACCCGAAATCCTGGATGTTCAGGAGCCTGATCGGCGGCGGCGGCTCGGCCTTCGCCGTCCAGGAGCCCGAGAACAACATCGTGCGCGGCGCGTACATCGCGCTGGCCGCGGCGCTCTCGGGCGCGCAGACGATCGCGCTGCCGACCTACGACGAGGCGTACACGATCCCGTCGCCGAAGGCCCAGCTCCTGGCGCTCCGCACCATGCAGATCTGCGCCGAGGAAGCCGGCGCCGCGGACACGGTCGATCCCCTTGCGGGATCGTATTACGTCGAGGCTCTCACCGGCGAGATGGAGAAGGCCATCCTCGGGGAGCTGGCGCGCGTCGAGCGGATGGGCGGGATCGTGGAGGCGGTGAAGAGCGGCGCCATCCAGGCCGAGGTGGCGCGCCAGGCGTACCTGTTCGAGCAGAAGCTCGTCTCGGGCGAGATCCCGAAGGTGGCCGTCAACAGCCACGTCGGCGACAAGCCCGCCGCGGCCGACCGCGACGTCGAGCTGTACGCCTACGACCCGCAGGTCGTCGCGGCGCAGGTGGCCAAGCTGGCGAGGATGCGCGGCGAGCGTGACAACGCGACGGCGGCGCGGACCCTGGCGCGGCTCCGCGATGAGGCGCGCGGCAACGGCAACCTCGTGGTCCCTATCCTGGAATCGGTGAAGGCGTACGCGACGCTCGGCGAGATCAACCGGGCGATGAAGGACGTCTTCGGCGAGCATAAGGAGCCCGTGACGTTCTGATGGCCGCCGAGTTCGAGGTCATCGGCCGGACCGTCCCCAAGCGCGACGGCGCCGAGAAGGCGACGGGGCGCACGCGCTTCCTCCACGACCTCGACGTGCCGCGGATGGCCCACGGCCGGATCCTGCGCGCCCGGTTCCCGCACGCGAGGCTCGTGCGGATCGACACGAGCCGGGCGCGCTCGCTGCCGGGCGTGCTGGCGGTCTTGACGGGCGACGATGTCGAGCCGCAGCCGTTCGGCTTCGCCAAGGACCAGACCGCCCTCAAGCGCGGCAAGGTGCGCTGCATCAGGGACGAAGTGGCGGCGGTCGCCGCCGAGACGCGGGAGGTCGCCGAGGCGGCCCTCGACCTGATCGTCGTCGAGTACGAGGAGCTGCCGGCGGTGTTCGAGCCGCTTGCGGCACTCGAGGCCGGCGCGCCGCTCGTCCACGAGGAGCTGGGGACGAACCAGCACTCGCTCCGCTACCGGTTCGCCCACGGCGACGTGGACCGCGCGTTCGCCGAGGCCGCCGCGGTCGTCGAGGACACCTACCGCCTCCCCTTCGTCACCCACGCGTGCCTGGGCACGATGGTGGCGGTCGCCGACTGGGACCTCCAGGACAGCCTCACGATGTGGACGACGACGCAGGTGCCGTTTCTCTATCAGCGCGACCTCGCCGAGGCGCTCCGGATCACGGGGGACCGCGTGCGCGTGCTCCAGCCGCCCGTCGGCGGCAACTTCGGCCGTGGCCTCGACATCTACCCGATCGACGTCATCGCCGCGCTGCTGGCGCGCCGCGTGCGCCGGCCGGTGAAGATCGAGTTCGACCGCGTCGAGGAGTTCGTCGCGTGTCCCGGGCGCGAGCCGTGCACGATCAGGCTCCGCACGGCCGGCGACCGCGACGGCCGGCTCCTCGCGCGTGACGCCCACGTCACGATCGACAACGGCGCCTACACGTCGTGGGGCTCGACGACGCCCTCCGTGATGCTCTCGACCGTCGCGGGACTCTACCGCGTGCCGAACGTCCGCTTCGACACGACGATCGTCTACACGAACAACCCGTACTCGGGCTCGATGCGGGGCTACGGCAACCCCGAGTCCACGTTCGCCGTCGAGTCCCAGATGGACGACCTCGCCGACCGCCTCGGCATGGACCGGCTCGAGCTGCGCCGGCGAAACGCGAACACGCCGGGCGAGGTACACCCGCAGGGGTTCGTGCTCACGTCGTTCGCGATGACCGACTGCATCGACGCGGCCGCGGAGGCGGTCACGAAGAACGCGCCGCCGCTGAGGCCCGGCTGGAAGCGGGGTGTGGGCTACGCGGGCATGTTCCACGTCGGGGGCGGCGCGCGCATCTACCGCTCGGACGGCTGCGGCGCGATCGTCAAGCTCGACGACTTCGGCAAGGTCTCGCTCATCACCGGCGCGACCGAGATCGGGCAGGGCTCGGAGACCGTGCTCGCGATGATCGTCGCCGAGACGCTCGGCGTGCCGCTCGAGCGCGTGGACGTGATCAACTCCGACACGAGCGTGCGGCCGTGGGACGTGGGCACCCACGCGAGCCGCACCACGTTCGTCGGCGGCAACGCCGCGCGCCTCGCGGCCGAGAAGGTCAAGGCCCAACTCCTCGAGATGGCGGCCGCGCAATTCGACGAGCCCGCGACGAACCTCGACATCAAAGGCGGCTGGGTCTTCCTGAGGCGCGAGCCGCAGCGGCGCCTCGCCTATGCCGCCGTGGCGCGGGCGGGGCACTTCAAGCGCCATGGACGGGTGCTGGTGGCGGAAGCGTTCTACGATCCGCCGACGGCGATGCTCGACAAGGACTTCCAGGGCAACGTGTCCGCGGCCTACACGTCCGCCTTCCAGGCGGCCCTCGTGGACGTGGACGCGGAGACCGGCAAGGTCGAGGTGCGCCGGATGGCCTCCGCCCACGACGTGGGCCGAGCGCTGAATCCGGGCGCCGCCGAGGGCCAGGTCCACGGCGGCATCCACATGGGGCTCGGCTACGCGCTCGGCGAGCGACTCGTCGTCGAGGAGGGACAGATCTTGACCCAGTCCTTCATGGACTACGCGGTCCTCAGGGCTGACGACATGCCCGAAATCGTCGTGAAGCTGATCGAGACCGTGGACCAGGAGGGCCCGTTCGGCGCCAAGGGCCTCGGTGAGTCGGGCGTCATCCCCGTCGCCGCTGCCGTCCGCAACGCGATCAAGGACGCCATCGGCATCCGCTTCCACGAGATTCCCATCACGCCGCAGCGCGTGCGCGCGGCGCTCGAGGGCCGGCGGACGTGAAGCTCTTCGAGGGCGTCCGGATCCTCGACCTCTCGCGCATGCTCGCGGGGCCCTACGGCTCGCTGCTGCTCGCCGACATGGGCGCGGAGGTGATCAAGATCGAGGAGCCCGGCGGCGGCGACCCGATGCGCGCCATGGGGCCGCCGTTCCTGTCCGACGGCGAGTCGGCGTACTTCCTCGCGATCAACCGGAACAAGAAGTCCGTTGGGCTCGACCTCACCAAGGAGGCCGGGCGGGACGTCTTTTACGATCTCGTGCGCCGATCGGACGTTGTGCTGGAGAACTTCCGCCCCGGCATCATGGATCGCCTCGGGTGCGCGTACTCGAAGCTCTGGTCGCTCAACCAGCGCATCATCGTCTGCTCGATGTCGGCGTATGGCCAGGAGGGGCCGTACCGCGACTGCTCGGACGTGAGGATCGCCGGGCTGCGGGCCACCCGGGCCGTCCTGTGACGATCGTGGCCGTGCGGACCTCTGGACTTCGCGGGGCCGCAGTGCGAGCCGCAGCACGGCCCGGGGCTGGGGCCCCAGCGTGCGAGGCGAGCGAAACCCGGGAATCCCCGCCGTCCGAGGTGAGCCGATGAAGATCGGGATCATCGGCGGGAGCAACGGCGGGTTCGCGACGGCGGCCGACCTCGCGCTCGCCGGGCACCGGGTCACGCTCTGGACGCGGACGGCCGCGACCCTCGGCCCGCTCCACGACGACCCGACGATCGTGCTCGAGGCCGAGGGGCGGCAGGGGGACGCCAGGCTCGAGCGCGCCACGACGGACATCGCCGAGGCGGTGCGCGGCGCGGAGGTGCTGATCGTGCCGCTTCCCGCGACGACCCACGAGGACGTGGCGAAGCGGCTGGCGCCGCACGTGGCTGATCGCCAGATCGTCCTCCTGACGCCCGGCACCCTCGGCAGCTACGTGATGGCGCGCGAGATCGCCCGGGCGGGCGGCATCCTGCCGCACGCGATCGCGGAGACGGGGACGCTGCCCTATCTCGCGCGGCGCACCGGGCCCAACGTGGTGAAGGCGCCGGTGCGCGCTGCGAACCTGCCGGCCGCCGTGTTCCCCGCCTCGCGGAGCGACGCCGTGCTCGCGCGTGTCGCGGAGCTCTTCCCGGCGGTGCGCCCGTGCGCCGACGCCCTCGACGTCGCGCTCACGAACGCGGGACCGGTCATCCATCCGCCGCTCGTCCTCCTGAACGCGGGCGCGATCGACGGCGGCCGCTTCGACATCCACGCCGCCGGCACGACGCCGAGCGTGAAGCGCCTCATCGACGCGGTGGACGCCGAGCGGGTCGCCACGCGCCGGGGCTGGGGCTACGGGGAGCCCCATTACGAGCTCGCGACCTACTACGACGAAACGCGCGCCGCCGAGGGGCTCTACGGCGAGGGGGCCAAGGCGAAGCTCGTGGAGAGCGGGCTCTGGAGCGAGATCCTCACGTTCGGACATCGCTACGTCACCGAGGACGTCGTGCTCGGCCTGTCGCTCTTCGAGTCGGCCGCCCGCGCGACGCCGGTCGCAACGCCGGCCCTCTCCGGGCTCCTGCTGGTGTTCGGCGCCCTCCTCGGCCGGGAGCTGTCGGGACGCGGGCGCGCGCTCGAGCACCTCGGGCTCGGCGACTTCAGCCGGCGCGAGATCCGCGCGCTCCTCCACGAGGGCTGGACCTCGTCGCTGTGGAAGCAGGTGCTGCGATGAACACCGTGCTGGCCGAGCTCACCGACGACGGGCGCGGCGCGCTGTCGTACCGCGGCGCGCGCTATCTGCTCGTGAGGCCCGAGACGCTCGTGGCCCTGCAGCAGGCCGTCGAGGCGGCGCTCGGCGGGCGCGCCGCCGCGTGTCTGGTCGCCGGCGGCCGCGCCGGCGGCGGCTCGGCCCTGCGCGCGCTCGAAGGCTCGCCCGAGCATGTGGTAGAGCGGCTCCTGAAGATGGGCGGCGAGATCGGCTGGGGCGAGTTCGCCCTCGAGCGGCTCGCCCCGGGCGAGCTGGTGGTGATTGTCAAGAACTCCCCGGTCGCCCGGGCCTACCCTGCCGCCGGCGGCCCGGTCTGCCACCTCACGCGTGGCGTGCTCGAACGCCTGGCCGAGCTCGCGTTCGCCGGCCCGGCCGTGGTCACGGAGACGGCGTGCGCCGCGGCGGGCGCGCCCGTCTGCCGCTTCGAGGCGCGTCCGGCATGACGCCCGCGCTCGCCACCGCGGCCCCCGGGCTCCTCAAGGAGCTCCTCCACATCGGGATCGTCGTGGACGGCCTCGAGCCGGCGATCGCGAAGTTCGAGCGGCTCGTCGGCGTCCCGGCGCGCGACCGCTGGCAGAGTGACGTCGGCGTGCGGGTCGCGTTCTTCGAGGTCGCCGCGACGCGGATCGAGCTGGTCGAGTACACGGGGCCGATCGTCGAGCGCTTCGGCCCCGTGATGGCCAAGCGCGACGGGATCCACCACCTGTGCTTCCGCGTCGACGATCTCGATCGCGCGCTCGCGGAAGTCAAGCAGCGCGGCTTCAGCATCGTGCCGGGGTTCCCGGTGGACGGCGCCCACGGCCGGATCGCGTTCCTCGAGCCCGAGCCGGCGACCGGCCTGATCGTCGAGCTGTGCGAAGTCAAATGAGCGACGCGCGCCTGTCTCAGGCCACCCACGGTGCGAGCCGGCCTCGCGGACCCCGCTACAAATGAGCTACCGCATCGGCATCGACGTCGGTGGCACGTTCACCGACTTCCTGCTGCAGCCCGCCGCCGGGCCGCCGCGGGCGGTGAAAGTGCCGAGCACGCCGAACGATCCGACCGAAGGCGTTCTCGCCGGGCTCGCCGAGATGGCCGAGGGCGAGGGAACGCCGCTCGCGGACTTCCTGAAGACCGTGGACCTGATCGTCCACGGGACGACGATCGCGACCAACGCCGTGCTCACGGGCGACGTCGCACGCGTCGGGCTCCTCACGACGCGCGGCTTCCGCGACGCGCTGGCGATGCGCCGCGGGATCCGCGAGGCGCAGTATGACAACCGCTACCGCGCGCCGGCGCCGCTCGTCCCGCGCTGGCTCAGGCTGCCCGTCACCGAGCGCGTGGACTGCGAGGGCCGCGTCCTCACGCCGCTGGAGGAGGCCGACGTGCGGGAGGCGCTCGCGCGGCTCGGCGCGGCGGGGGTGGAGGCCGTGGCGATCTGCTTCATGCACGCCTGGGCGAACGCCGGGCACGAGGTCGCCGCCGAGCGGCTGGCGGCCGCGGCGCTGCCCGCGGCCTACGTCACGCGCTCCTCCGCGATCCTGCCCCAGATCCGCTTCACGGAGCGTGTGAGCACGACCGTGCTGAACGCGGCGGTCGGCCCGGTGCTCGGCCGCTACCTCGACCGGCTGACGGCCCGCCTGGCGGAGGCGGGCTTCGGCGGGACGCTCCTCGTCATGCAGTCGAACGGCGGCGTCGCGGCGCCCGAGGTCGCGCGGTCGGTCGCGGCGAGTACACTCCTGTCCGGCCCCGCTGCGGCGCCGACGGCGGGCCTCGCGTAC
>JBBTPF010000028.1:0-19034 GCA_038066295.1 Candidatus Methylomirabilota bacterium
GTCGCGGTGGGTCGAGAAGACGTAGATCTCGGTCGAGCCGTAGTGGTTGACGAAGACGTCGGGCCGGAAGGCCTTGGCGCACGCCTCGGTGAGCGGCACCAGCATCGGCGCGCCCGCGTACGCGAGCTTCCTCACCGAGGCGACGTCCGTCTGCGCGAGCTCCGGCGCGTGGACCAGCTCGTGGAAGAGCGTCGGGATCAGGTAGAGCGCCGTGAGGCGCCCCTGCGCGATGAGCCGGAGCGCGCCGGCCACCGACCAGTCGGGCTGGCAGACGAAGCAGCCGTTGACGGCCGCCATGCTCGTCAGCGAGTGGATGCCCATCGTGTGGTAGAGCGGCATGACGCCGAGCGTGCGCTCGCCCCACGTGTAGCCGCACTGCACGACGTGCGCCAGCGCCCCGGCATAGTGGTTCTTGTGCGTCCGCGGCACGCCTTTCGGCCGGCCCGTGGTGCCGGACGTATAGAGGATCAGCGAGAGATCGCGCTCGGCCAAAGGCTCGGGGGCAGGGGCAGGCTCGTCGCTCAGAAGACCCCACCGCGCTCCGAGCCCGCCCCCGCCCCCGAGCTCTTCGAACGCGAGCGTGCTTGCGGGGGCGTTCGCTCCCACGTAGACGAGTCGGACGGAGGCCCCACGGGCGGCGTCGAGCACCGCGGGGGCGGTGGTGTCTTCGAAGAGCGCGATCTTGGCGCCGGAGTCCTCGAGGACGTACCTCATCTCGCCGGCGGCGAAGCGGAAGTTGACGGGCGTGGGAACGCCGCCGAGCTTCTGGAGCGCCCAGTAGGCGACGACGTGCTCGAGCCGGTTCTTGACGGCGATGAGCGCCCGGTCACCCCGGCCCACGCCGAGCCGCGCGAACCCGCGGGCGAGCGCCTCCGCGCGCCGGTCGAGCTCGGCGTACGTGAGCCGCCGGTCGCCGTCCACGACGGCGGGGGCGTCGGGGCGGCGGAGCGCCGCGCGGGCGAGCAGCTCGGCGAGTGTCACGAGACCAGGAGGACCTTCCCCTTGTTCTTCCGGTCGAGGACGTACTGGACGGCCGCGCGCGCCTCCTTCAGCGGGAACGCGCGGTCCACGACGGGCTTGAGCCGCCCCCCGGCCACGTAGTCGAGGATCGTCTGGAGCTCGAGGATCGAGCCGAGATTCGTCCCGAGGATCCGGAGGTTCTTCGCGTAGACGTGGCGGAGGTCGAGCCGGCCCCAGTGGGTGTCGTGGGAGCCGATCGAGACGAGCGTGCCGAGCCGCGTGAGCGCGTAGGTGCTCCGCTCGAACGTCTCGCCGCCGATGTGCTCGACGACGACGTCCACGCCCCGCCTGTTCGTCCACTGCTTCGTCTCCTCGACGAAGTCGTGCGTGCGGTAGTTCACGACCCGCTCGGCGCCGAGGGCCTTCGCGAACTCGATCTTGTCGTCGGCGCCGACCGTCGCGATCACGCGCGCGCCGACGAGGCGCGCGATCTGGATCGCCGCGCTCCCGACGCCGCTGCCGGCCGCCTGGACGAGGACCGTCTGGCCGGGCTTGAGCTCCGCCTTCGCGATCAGCGCGTGCCAGGAAGTCAGCATCGCCATCGGGAGCGCCGCGCCCGCCTCGAACGCGATCGCCTCGGGCAGGGGCAGGATGTTCTGGGCCGGCACCTTCACGAGCTCCGCGTAGCCGCCGTCCTTGTGGGCGCCGACGTACCCGTACCTGACGCATACGGTGCGCTCGCCGCGCAGGCAGTACTCGCAGCTCCCGCACGCGAACCCCGGGAACACGATGACCCGCTGGCCCTGCGCGAGCCCCTTCACGCCCGCGCCCCAGGCCTCGACCGTGCCCGCCACCTCGCAGCCGTTCACGTGCGGGAGCCCCTCGGGCGGCGGGAAGCGGCCGTCGAGGAGCAGCATGTCCACGTGGTTCAGCGCGCACGCCCGGACGCGCACGACGACCTCGTTCGGCGCCGGGGCCGGGTCGCGGTAGTCGTCGTAGAGGATCTTCTCCGCCCCGCCGTGCTCCTTGAAGAACGCCGCTTTCACGTTGTCCTCCGATCGGTCAGAAGTGCAGCGCAGGTACGGTAAACGACATCCATCCGGGTTTCAAGGTCGAGATCCGCGCACAAGCCACCGGTCTGTTTCGATGCCTGCCTGGACGCGACGATCCAGAAGATCGACGAGCTGCGCTGAAGCTGTCCGTCAGCGAAAACGTCGCTGGTAGAGCTCTCCTATCCGTGTGAGCGCGGCGCCGTAATCGAGCTCGATCTGGCTTGTGTCGAACCACTCAAACGGAAACGGAGGTTGATTCGTCGCTCGGAAACGAAGGACCAGAAGTCGCGATGCTTGTAAACCGTCCCCGCGAAGGTCGTCCGGAAGGTCTCGAGCAGTCTGAACTTCCCGTTCGCCATTCAGACGCCAGCGAAGAGCTGCATCGGCTCGACTTGAGCCTTGAGCCCTTCGGTGCTGGCGGCCTTCTTCAGACGATGGATGGACATCATATGGTAGGAGGGCTCGATCTCGATACCGATACTGTTTCTTCCACAGCGCATGGCAGCGAGGCTGGTTGTGCCCGTGCCGGAGAACGGATCGAGCACTGTGTCACCGACGAAACTGAACATTCTGACCAGCGGCTCGACAAGCTCGGCCGGGTACGGTGCCGGATGGGAACGAGTAGAAGCGCCGCGTACGGTGACGACTTGCTTGGACCATTTCTTGTGTGACTTCTCACCGATCACACTCAGTACTCGCATCGCCTCGGTGGGTCGACGATAGGCGCCTGGCTTGCGCTGCATCAAGATGAACTCGATATCGTTCTTCATGCTTATCCGGTTGACTCCGAACGACCCCATGCGTAGTGCCTCGACGGCGTGTGCCTCTGGCTTGCGGAAGCGGCCCAGACGGTCCACAGCCTCACCCTCGCGGCCAACGGTCGCTACGACCGGCACGACGGGGTGCTCGGGGGCCCTCAAGGCGCAATGCCGTGCTCCGTATAGCTGGCCCTTGGCAACCATGCTCGCCCCCTCGCCACAACCAGTAGTGTCGTTCGGAGTCAACCGGATAAGCATGTCGTTCTTTATGACGGAGTTCGGCTCGTATGGCTTCCCGAGGAATGAGGAGCCGTTCTCCACCTCGAACACTGCATTCGAAATCTTGTGCCACACCACTGTCGCAAGATTGTGGAATCCGATGTAACGGCAGTGCTCCATGATCGAAGCATGAAGGGGCACGACCATGTGGGCACCAAAGGCTCTGCGGGATCGGCACACGTCACCAACTACGACCACCAAGCGACCGCCCTTGACAAGCACACGGTAGCAGTCCGCCCAGACCCGATCCAGTTCCTTCAAGAACACGTCGTAGTCGTGCAGGGCGCCCAGCTGGGATTCGTGTTCCGGGTACTTCTTGAGATCGAAATACGGCGGAGACGTCACGACGAGGTGCACCGACTCATCCGGAATGCGCGACATCCCGCGTGCGTCCCCCAGGAGAATCGCGTGGCGCGTGGGGACTTCTCTGATCGCCCCCTGAATCGCCTTGAGAGCGGACTGATCCTTGGCGAGCCGGGGAATGGCCTCCTGCGGCAGCGGGTCAAGGGAGAGCCGCGGCAGGTACTTCTTGACCAATTGCTCGTGCGTGAGTGCGCCCGTCACCATCTCCTCAGCCAGTGCCCGCCCTTCGCCGGAGGATAGCGGCGGAGATCGTCGAATGTCAACAACATCTTGGGGCATGCCTGCGGCGGAAGTACTAAGGCTTGCGGTGAGAGGCAATGAGAGTTGATCCGTGAAGTCCGAGTGGCGGCGCATGAGAAAACGCTACTTCGATTCTGATTGAGGGGACATGCCGCGAATGAGATACTCCGCGTCGTCGAGACGCGTCGGAACCGGATTAGAAGGGAACCTCCGTGCGCTCGTCCTTCACACGCCGCGCCTTGTGGTCCCAGCGCGGGAGCGAGCCCGGCTCGCCGACGTCCACGGTGGCGCGGATCCCAAGCCCGGTCCTCAGATCGTCCGCGAGCTTCGCGCGCAGCCCGTCGCGCTCCGCCAGCGAGAGCGACGGCGACGGGTCGATGCGGATCAGGATGTCGTCGAGGCCCTCGTGGCGGCGGAACACGATCTGGAATTCGTCCACGCCGGCATGCGGGCGCACCAGCTCCTCGATCCGCCGCGGGTAGACGATGATGCCGCGGATCTTCTTCATGTCGTCGAGCCGCGCGAGCACGCCGCCCTCGAACGCGACGAGCGTGCGGCCGCAGGGGCATTTCCGGTCCGCGACCTGGACGACGTCGCGGGTGCGGTAGCGGATGAGCGGCATCGCCTTGCGGAAGAGGCTCGTGAAGACCAGCTCGCCGCGCCCGCCGGGCCCGACCGGGCGGTCGTGCTCGTCGAGCACCTCGGGGTAGCACCAGTCCTCGTGCACGTGCGTGAGGCCGGCGCGCGCGTCGCACTCGAATCCCCACGCGGCGATCTCGGTGAGCCCCGGGAGGTCGTACGCTCGGGCGCCGAAGGCTGCCTCGATCTTCGCCTTGGTCGCCGGGATCGAGGCGCCGGGCTCGCCCGTGTGCCACGTGATGCGGACCTTCGTCTGCTTGGCGAGATCGATCCCCTTCTGC
Source organism: Candidatus Methylomirabilota bacterium (assembly GCA_038066295.1). Lineage (GTDB taxonomy): Bacteria > Methylomirabilota > Methylomirabilia > Rokubacteriales > CSP1-6 > JACPCG01. Next base: position 4,573 of record JBBTPF010000028.1, read on the forward strand.
GCCGCCGCCTCGGCGAGGAAGAGCGCATACGAGGGCGTGCAGCCGAGCACCGTGATCGGATAGTTCAGGAGCGCGTCGATCCGCTGGTCGGTGGACAGGCCGCCGGCGGGAAACACGAGACACCCCAGGTCCTGGGCCGCATAGAAACCGCCCCAGTAGCCGATCCACGGCCCGTAGGAGAACGCGGCCATGACGAAGTCCTCCTTCCGCACGCCGTAGGCGTAGAGCGACCGCGCGTAGGAATGGTAGAAGACGTGCCAGTCCCCCTTCGTGTCGAGAAACGCGAGCGGGCGGCCCGTCGTCGCGGACGTCATGTGGACGCGCAGCACCTCGGCGAACGGCACGGCGAGCAGGTCCCCCCACGGCGGGCTCGAAGCCTGGTTCGCCTTCAGCTCGTCCTTGGTCGTGAACGGGAGCCCCCGGAGGTCGTCGAGCGGCCGGACGAGGCCGGGCCTGACGCCGGCCTCCTTGAACTTGCGCCGGTAGAACGGGCTGTGCGCGGCGACGTGCGCGAGCTGCTCCCTGAGGCGCCGCGTCTGCAACCGTGTCATCGCGGCGCGGGATGCCCGTTCCAGCCGCGGCTCGAGGTAGCGAGAGGCCATGGGCGGCCGCCGGATCAGGCGGACTGCAGCAGCTCGCTCATGCGGGTGAAGAACTGGTCGGCCATCATCTTCGACACGCCGCCCAGCATCCGCTGACCGACGCCGGCGATGAGCCCGCCGACCTGGACGTCCGCGCTGTAGCTGACGCGCGTGCCGCCCTCCGCCTCGGTGAACGTGATGAGCGTGTCCGCGCGGACGAAGCCGGGGCCGCCGCTGCCCTCCGCCCCGAGGCGGTAGGACTCGGGCGGCTTCCTGTCGCGGAGGCGCACCTTGCCCTCGAACGTCCCCTTCACCGCCGCCACGCCGATCTTCAGCGTCGCCTTGAACTCGTCGTTGCCGAGCGCCTCCAGCTTCTCGCAGCCGGGGATCGCCTGGCGGAGCTGCTCGGGATTCAAGAACGCGTCCCAGACCTTCTGGCGCGGCGCCGGGACGTCGTACGAGCCTTCGAGCTTCATCCGGGTCTCCTTTTCGGGAGCCCTAGTTTACAGCAGCTCCCGGATCGCGGCGCCCATGCGCGCGAGGCCTTCGGTGATGAGCGCGTCGCTCGTCGCGTACGAGAGCCTCACGTGGGCATCCGACCCGAAATCGACGCCGGGCACCACGGCGACGCGCGCCTGCTCGAGCAGGAACGCGGCGACGTCCACCGAGCCGCGCAGCGCCGTGTCCTTTCCCTTCAGGCGCTTGCCGAAGAGGCCCGAGACGTTCGGGAAGGCGTAGAACGCGCCCTTCGGCGTGACGCACCGGACGCCCGGGAGCGCGTTGAGGCCCCCGACGATGAGCCGGCGCCGCCGGTCGAACTCCCCCGCCATCTTGGCCACCTCGTCCTGGGGCCCCGAGAGCGCCTCGAGTGCGGCCCACTGGGCGATGGACGATGGGTTCGACGTCATCTGACTCTGCACGTCGGTCATGGCGCGGATCAGCTCGCGCGGCCCCGCCGCGTACCCGATGCGCCAGCCGGTCATCGCGTACGCCTTGGAGCACGTATTGATGACGAGCGTGCGCGCCTTGATCTCGAGGCCGAGCGAGGCGATCGAGACGTGGCGCCCCTCGAACGTGAGCGCCTCGTAGCACTCGTCGGAGACCACCAGCAGCTTCCGCTCGACGGCGAGCTTCGCGACGGCCTCGAGCGCCGCCGGCGAGAAGACCGCGCCCGTCGGGTTGTTCGGGCTGTTGAGGATGATCGCCTTCGTCCGGGGCGTCACCGCGGCGCGGAGGCGCGCGGGATCGAGGTCGAAGCCCGTCGCCTCCCGCGTCTCCACGGCGACCGGCACGCCGCCGACGAGCCGCGCCTGCTCCGGGTACGAGACCCAGTAGGGGCTCGGCACCAGGATCTCGTCGCCCGGATCGAGCAGGGCCGTGACCATGTTGAAGAGCGTGTGCTTGGCGCCGCAGGAGACCAGGACGTCGGCCGGGTCGTACTCTAGGCCGTTGTCGCGCTTGAACTTCGCGCAGACCGCGGCGCGGAGCTCGGGGATGCCGGCGACCTCCGTGTACTTGGTCTGCCCGCGCCGCATGGCCTGGACCGCGGCCTCCTTGATGCGCTCCGGCGTGTCGAAGTCCGGCTCGCCGGCGCCGAACGAGATCACGTCGATGCCCTGGGCGCGGAGGGCCTTGGCCTTGGCCTGCACGGCGAGGGTCGATGACGGGGCAAGCGTCTTCAGGCGATCGGCCAGCACGGTTTTCGCTCCTCCGGCGGCTCCCCGCCGGTTACTTGAGGGGGAACTTCTCGGCCAGCCGCTTCTCGGCGATCGGCGGCACGAGGCCGGCGACCGACGTCCCGAAGCTGGCCACTTCCTTGATGAGGCGCGAGGAGATGTACGTGTACTTCTCGTGCGGCATGAGGAACACCGTCTCGACGGTGGACCGGAGCTTGCGGTTCATCAGCGCCATCTGGAACTCGTACTCGAAGTCCGAGACGGCGCGGATGCCGCGCACGATGCAGTCGGCTCGCTCGCGCGCGACCAGATCGATCAGCAGCCCGTCGAACGCGACGATGCGGAAGTTCGACTGGAGCGACGCGGTCGCCTCGTCGATCATCTCGAGGCGCTCCTTGACGGAGAAGAGCGGCTCCTTCGAGGGGTTCGCGACGACCGCGACGATCAGCTCGTCGAAGATCTGGAGGCTGCGCTGGATGACGTCGATGTGACCGTTGTGCACCGGATCGAACATGCCGGGATAGACCGCGCGCTTGGCCACGGCGGCTAGGCTACCCCCCGGCTCGAAAGAAAGTCAAGGTTGTCTCCCCGAAGCGTCGCGCGCGGAACGCGCGGAGCGCGCCGATCTCCGGCGCCGGCGCGCGCTTGGTCAGGTGCTGGGCGACGACGAGCGCCTCCGGCGCCGTGACGGGGCCGCCGCCGAGGGCCTCGAGCGTCGGCGCCGTGAGGTCGGCGTCGTACGGCGGGTCGAGGAACACGATCGCGAAGCGCTCGCCCTCGGCGGCGAGCCGCCCGAGCGCGCGCCCGACGTCGAGCCGCATCACGCGCGTGGCGCCCCCGACCCCGAGGGTCGCGATGTTCTCCCGCAGCGCCGCGACGGCGCGCCCGTCGCGCTCGACGAACGTCGCGTGGGCGGCGCCGCGCGAGAGCGCCTCGAGGCCGACGCCGCCCGCCCCGGCGAAGAGGTCGAGCACGCGCGCGCCGGGGAGCCAGGGCCCGAGCGTGTCCATGAGGGCGGTCCGCACCTGGTCCGCCGTCGGGCGGGTGGCCGGCCCGCGCGGGGTCACGAGCCGCCTGCCCTTGAACGCGCCCGCGATCACGCGCATCTGTTGAACAGGGCACATGGCACAGCCCACCGGGCCGTGCCTCCCGGGCTTCGCCACGCCCGTGCCCCGCCGCGATCACCCGCAGCGATCGTTCGTCCGCCCGTCGTGAGCCGAGACGACACGAATGTCATCCCGCCGAGGCGAGGGCGAGCTTGCCGCGCCAGCGGGCGAGGAGGCCCGCGCGCAGCGCGCGGTGCGCCGGGCCCCTCAGCTCGGGATCGGCCGCGACGATCGCCTGCGCCTCGACGCGCGCCTCCTCGAGGATCCTGGCGTCGCGCAGGAGGTCCGCGGTCCGGAACTCTGGCAGCCCCGACTGCCGCGTGCCGAAGAACTCGCCGGGCCCTCGGAGCTCGAGATCCACCTCGGCGATCCTGAAGCCGTCGTTGGCCGCCGTCATCGCATCGATCCGCCGCCGGGCCTCCTCGGTGAGGCGGCCGCCCGCGAGCAGGACGCAGTACGACTTCCACGGCCCCCGCCCGACCCGCCCGCGGAGCTGGTGGAGCTGCGAGAGCCCGAAGCGCTCGGCGTGCTCGACGAGCATGACCGACGCGTTCGGCACGTCGATGCCGACCTCGATCACCGTCGTGGAGGCCAGGATGTGGATCTCGCCCGCCTTGAACCGCCGCATGATCGCGTCCTTCTCGTCGAAGCCGAGCCGGCCGTGCAGGAGGCCGACCGTGAGGTCCGGAAACACGTCCTCGGCAAGGTGCTTCGCCATGTCGGTCGCCGCCTTGAGGTCCAGCGCTTCGGACTCCTCGACGAGCGGGTAGACGACGTAGGCCTGGCGCCCCGCGGCGATCTCGCCGCGCAGGAACGTGTAGATCTCGCGGCGCTTGGCCTCGGTGCGCGCGACGGTGACGATGGGCCGCCGCCCCGGTGGCAGCTCGTCGATCACCGACACGTCGAGATCGCCGTAGAGCGTGAGCGCGAGCGTGCGCGGGATCGGCGTCGCCGTCATGACGAGGAGGTGCGGGTTGTCGCCCTTGCCCTTGAGCCGGGCGCGCTGCGCGACGCCGAAGCGATGCTGCTCGTCCACCACCGCGAGCCCGAGCCGCCGGAACTCCACGCCCTCCTGGACGAGCGCGTGGGTGCCGACGACGCACGGGACCTCGCCTGCGGCGAGTGCGGCGCGCCGGGCGGCACGCTCCCGGGACGCGAGCGACGACGTCAGGAGGGTCACCGGGACGCCGAGCGGCTCGAGGAGCTGGCGGAAGGTCATGCAGTGCTGCTCGGCCAGGATCTCGGTCGGCGCCATCACGGCCGCCTGGTACCCGGCCTCCACTGCCGTAAGGACTGCGAGGGCCGCGACGATCGTCTTGCCGGAGCCCACGTCGCCCTGCAGCAGCCGGTGCATCGGAGAGGGCGCGGCCATGTCGCGGCGGATCTCCTCCCAGACGCGCTCCTGCGCGCCCGTGAGCGTGTACGGGAGCGAGGCCCGGAGCCGGCGGACCAGCTCGCCGCGCGGATTCATCGCGATCCCGCGCGCCCGCGTTGCGCGCGAGCGCAGGATCGCCAGGCCGAGCTGGAGCAGGAGGAAGTCGTCGAACGCGAGGCGGTGCCGCGCGGCGCCGAGCGCCGCGTCGGTCTCGGGGAAGTGCGCGTCGCGGAGCGCCGGGCCGAGGCCGACGAGTCTCCGGCGGGCGCGAACGGCGTCGGGAAGGACCTCGGGCACGTCGCGGGTGAACGCGTCCACGATGCGCCACATGAGCGAGCGCAGCGCGCGCTGCGGCAGCCCCTCGGTCGTCGAGTAGACGGGCACGAGCCGGCCCGTGTGCAGGCGGTCGTCCTCGCCGGTCTCGACGATCTCGTAGTCGGGCTGCTGGATGACGATCGCGCCCTTGTAGCGCGCGATCTTGCCGTGGAGCACGAGCCGCTGGCCGCGCTCGAGCACGCGCGCGAGGTAGCCGCCGCCGAACCAGCTCGCGGTCGCGTACCCGCTCGCGTCCCGCAGGAGCACGCTGAACGGGGCGCGCGACCGCCCGGGCGGTGGCGGGCTCAGGCCGACGATCGTCCCCGAGCACGTCGCGGCCTGGCCCGGTTGGAGGGCGCGCAGGGGCGTGAGGCGCGTGCGGTCCTCGTGGCGGAGCGGGACGAAGAAGAGCGCGTCCTCGACGGTGGCGAGCCCCTTGCGGGAGAGCTGCTCCGCGCGGCGGGGGCCGACGCCCTTGAGGTACTGGAGCGGCGTGCCGAGGCCCGGGGCCGGCGTTTGCTTCACGCCCGCCCCTGTGCTATACAGTGCGTTCGTCCCCCTCGACGCGAATCCCGGGTGAAGGAGCGGTGATGGCCCAGCGGTGCGATGTCTGCGGGAAGGGTCCCTCGGTGGGTCATACGATCAGCCACGCGCACAAGCTCACGAAGCGGCGCTGGCTGCCGAACCTCGTCTCGATGCGGGCGATGATCGCCGGGAAGGTCCGGCGCGCGCGCGTGTGCACCCGCTGCCTCAAGGCGGGCAAGGTCACGAAAGTCATTTAAGCACAAACGGGAGGGGGCGTTGCCCCCTCCCGAATGGTAACTGGTGGGAGGCCGCCACCCCCCACCGGGTACGACAGAACACATCCCTACTTCTTCTTCTTCTTCGTCGCCTTCTTCTTCGCCATTAGAGGTCTCACCTCCTCCCGTTCTGGGATTCACTACAGCACGGCCGAGCGCGGCGCTCAGTAGCCCATCGCTTCGCGGCGGAGATGCTCGGCCTGGTCCCGTCCGCGCCGCTCGTAGTTGAGGAGATCCGCGTAAAGCTGCGGCAGGCAGACGACCTTGAGCCCGCCCTTCTCCAGGGCGCCGTAGAAGACGCCCGGGTCGTAGGGCGCCAGCACATGCAGGGTCCCGTCCGCCTCCGCCGACTGGCGGAGCCCGAGCGCCTGGGCGAGGGGCGCGGGATCGCCCTCGAGATAGCAGTGGACGGCGGGCACCCGGAGGTTCGGGGCCACGAGCCCGAGGCCGGCGTGGAGGGTGAACGCGTAGGGGCGGCCCTGGGCCGCGGCGACGCGGGCGACCTCGCCAATGAACTTGCGCGTGACGCGCTCGGGCGCGACGTAGGAAGCGATCTCGTTCGCGCGATAGGTGTAGGACTCGCACCAGCTCTCGAGGAGATCCGCCGGCTTGGAGAGGCGGATCTTCTGGCTCTCGTCCCGCTCCACCCAGGCGAGCTCCTCGAGGCGCTTGACGACGTTGTGCCCGTGGCCCAGGCTCACCTCCGCCGCGCGGGCCAGCTCCTCGAGCCGCCACGCGCGGCCGGGCTCGACGAGGAGCACGCGCACGACGCGCGTCGCGCGCGGCGCGAAGAGCGAGCGCAGGGGCCGCGTCGAGGCCCGGAGGTTGCGCTTGCCATCCTTCTCGATCAGGACGTTCTCGAAGGCGAGGTAGCAGTTGCCCGAGAGGTCCACGAAGCCGAGGTTGTTGCTCTTGAGGATCCGGGCGCTCTGGGGGCCGATGTAGACCGCGGCCGCCACCGGGCAGGCGTCCGGCAGCTCCCGGCGGACCTCGGCAAGCCGGGTCACGGCGGACCGGATCTGCCGAGGTTGCCCGAGCGAGCTCACCTCAACGACGAGCACGTGCTCCTGCTCGCCCAGACGGAATTTCACCAGCAAATCCGCAGTCTGCGAGCCGATCTTGGCGGAGGCGCTCTCCTCCCAGGCCTTCGCCTTCGGAAGCAGCTCGCGAAGCCGCTGAGCCACCTGTCGCCGGATCTCTACGGATTTCAGCATGTTTCGCTGGCTCCCAGTCTTTCAGCATCTGCTGAAACCATAAGAACTAATGAAACCCCTTGTCAAGACAAAACTTGTGGCCCTGCGCCGGGATCCCGATTTAGTCTAGTTCGAGCGCACTATGAAAACCGTCCTGGACTGGAGCGTCAGGCAGCGACTCCTCGCAGCGTTCGTCGTCTCGCTCGTCCCCTACATGATCCTCGTCGGGCTGGGCGCGCTCGCCATGGGGCAGCTCTGGCAGATCGTGCAGACGATCGAGGAGGAGGTCGTGGAGGAGCTCCGGGAGGGCGCGGATCTTCAGCTGGCCCTCGCCCGGCTCGTGATGCCCGCCAACGACTACCTGATCACGGCCGATCTCGCCGAGCGCGAGGAGTTCGAACGGCGCCGGGCGAGCCTCCAGGAGATCCTCGCCCGGATGGAGACGGGTCCTGCCCAGCACCGCGAGGCGCTGGCCGGGATCCGGACCCGGGTCGAACGCATGGAGACACTCAGCCGGGAAATCCTCGCGCTCCGCGACCCGCGGACGGATCTGGCCGCGCCCGGCAAGATGAAGGCGCTCGACCGGATCGCCGACGACGCGGGCGAGAGCCTCAAAGACTTCCTGCAGCACAGCCAGGCGGCGATCGCCCGGGCGACCGCGCGCGGCGCAGCCGCCATGCGGTGGGCGACGATCGCCGCGCTCGGCCTCCTGGCACTGAGCCTCGGCGGCAGCGTTGCCCTGACCCTTGGCTTCGCGCGCTGGCTCGCCCGCCCTATCCAGGCGATCGTCCGGGGCAGCCGCCGCATCGCCGGCGGCGACCTTTCACAGCGGGTGGAGACGGACGCCGGCGGCGAGATCGGCGAGGCCGCGCGGGCGTTCAACGAGATGGCCGAGCGCCTCGAGACGACCCACGCCGCGCTGGCCCGGCGGGCCGAGGAGCTGACCTCGCTGAATGCGATCGCCGCGGCCGCGGCCGGCTCTCTCGACCTCGGCGAGGTCCTGGATCGGGTCCTCGACGCCACCCTGGTGGCCCTCGGCATGGACGCGGGGGAGGTTTTCCTCGTGGACGAGGGCCGGCGCGAGGTCGTCCTGACCCGGCACCGGGGCCCCGCCTCAGAGGCCTTCTGGGAGATGTCCCGCTTCGCGCTCGGGCAGGGCCTCCCCGGTCAGGTCGCCGTGAGCGGCGAGGTGCTGACGAGCACGGACCTGGCGCGCGACGTCCGCTTCCTCCGGAAGTCCGTCGCCGCCGCCGGCTTCACCTCCCTCATCTGCCTGCCGCTCCAGGCGGAGAGGAAGGTGGTCGGCGTCCTGAGCCTCTCCTCGCGCGCGCCGCGCACCTTCACCGAGCAGGAGCTCAGCTTCCTCGGGACGATCGGCGCCGAGGCCGGGACGGTCGTGGGCCGGGCCCGTCTCGTCGAGGAGGTCCAGACCCAGCGCGCGCGGATCGCCCAGATCCTCGACTCGGCCTCGGACGCGATCGTCTCGGCGGACGGGCGCGGCGCGATCGTCTCCTGGAACCGGGCCGCCCAGCAGATCTTCGGCTACCGCGAGGACGAGGTTCTCGGCCGGCCGGTGACCCTCGTGATGCCCGAGCGATACCGGGAGGCCCACCAGCGGGCGCTCGAGCGCCTGACGGCCGGGGGCGAGCCCCAGATGCTCGGCAAGACCGTCGAGGTGAACGGCGTCCGGAAGGACGGGAGCGAGTTCGCGGCCGAGGTCTCGCTCTCCCGCGGGCAGACGCGGGAGGGCGCCTTCTACACCGGCATCGTGCGCGACATCACCGAGCGGCGACGGGTCGAGGAGATGAAGTCCGACTTCGTCTCGTTCGCCACGCATCAGCTTCGCACGCCGCTGGCGGGCATCAAGTGGCTGCTCGAGCTGGCCGGCCATGAGACCGCGCTGTCCGAGGACGCGCGGACCTACGTCCAGGGCGCCCGGGAGTCCGCCGAGCGGCTGATCCAGCTCGTCAACGACCTCCTGAGCGTCTCGCGGATCGAGAGCGGGCGGCTCAAGGTGGCGGCCGAGGAGACCCGGCTGGACGAGCTCACGCGGAGCGTCCTCGACGAGGTGGCGCCGCTGATCCGGGACAGAGCCCACCGCCTCTCCGTCACCGGCGCGGCGGAGCTTCCGGTGGTCCTGGTCGACCCGCAGCTCCTCCGCCAGGTGATCCTCAACCTCGTCTCCAACGCCATCAAGTACACGCCGCCGGGAGGCGCGGTCGCGATCGAGATGGAGCGGAACGGGGCCGAGATCCGCTGGGCCGTCCGCGACAGCGGCATCGGGATCCCGCAGGAGGCCCAGGCGCGGCTCTTCGAGAAGTTCTACCGGGCGGACAACGCCGTGACCCTCAGCACCGAGGGCACGGGGCTCGGCCTCTACCTGGCCCGCCTGATCGTCGAGCGCTTCGGCGGGCGCCTCTGGTGCGAGTCGGTCGAGGGACAGGGCGCCACGTTCACGTTCACGCTGTCATTGAGGGAGTGAGCCAGTGCAAGCCAACGGAAAGCGCATCCTCGTCGTCGAGGACGACCGGTTCCTCCGGCTCGCGTGCGCGGCCGGCCTGCGCCAGGCGGGGTTCGCGGTCCTCACAGCCGAGGACGGCGAGCAGGGCCTCGCGGTCGCGCGCGCCGAGCGCCCGGACCTGATCCTGCTCGACATGCTGATGCCGAAGCTGCCGGGCCTCGAGGTGCTGAGGATTCTGAAGGCCGAGGAGGCCATGCGGGCGATCCCCGTGCTCATCCTCTCCAACTCCTCCCGCGAGCGGGACGTCGAGGAGGCCATGCGGCTCGGGGCCGTCGGCTACTGGGTGAAGTCGAACCTCTCGCTGGAGGAGCTGGCCAGCCGCGTCGCGACGCTCCTCTAGCCGCGGTTATTCATGATCGCCGGCCGCGGGCGAGGGCCTCGAGGCTCCGGCGCAGGCGGCGGTGGCCGTCGAGACGCCGCGCGTACTCGCGCTCGGAGGCGCCGCCCTTCGCGCGCATCACGGCCACCAGCGCCCGGCGGTCGCGCGCCGGCCAGGCGGCGAGGTCCGGGACGAGCGCGGCGACGAGCGAGAGCCGGTCGAACGCGCGGCGCTCCTCCCGGGACCACGTCGCGCGGCTCCTCACTCCGAGCCCTCGCGCGACGCGCGCCGCGCATTCATGCACGGCGCGCGGCCGGTCGCCGCCGAACTCCCGGGCGACGAAGCGCGCGACGAGCGCGGACACGTCCGTGGCCCGCAGCCGCTTCTCGGGCTCGGGATGGCCGCCGGGGAGCGTGAGGCACACCTCGTCGCCCGCAAGGCGCTGGAGCACCGGGATCGGCGAGCGATACGACGGGTTCGCGGCGAGCTTCGCGCGCTCGACCTCGAGCACGCGCAGGATCTCCGGGTCGCGGGGGCGGAAGCCGAGCCGGTGATAGAAGTAGAACGATCCCGAGCGGAGCGCCTCCGTGCTCTCGTGGCCGAGCTGGTAGCGGTCCACGACGACCGTCCGCATCCCGAAGATCCGCCGGTACACGCGCAGGAGCTGCGTCGCGAGGAAGGCGGACTCGCCCTGGCGGAACGAGGCGAAGATGTTGATGGCGAAGTCGAGCGTGCCGAAGAGCTCCCAGCCGCCGCCGTACGAGACCGGCACGCCGTTCTTCAGCGCGAGGAACGCGTAGTAGCCTTCCAGCGGCAGCCGGAAGCCCGGCTGGATCCCGAAGAGGGCGATTCGCACTCCGCGGCCGACGTGGGCGAGCAGGACGTCGTCCGGGTTCGGGTGGGAGAAGGCGTGGAGCTCGCGCTGGCGCGTCGCCATCGCGACGCGGGCCGCGTCGACGAGCGACCGCGCGAGCGGCGCCGGCACCCGCCACAGGGACGGCAGCGGCGCCGCGAGCGCCTGCGCGGGATCCGGGCCCCGGCGCTCGAGCCCGTCCTCGTGGAAGAACACGCCCTCGGGCGGAATCCGCGCCAGCGTGCGTGAGGCCCCGGCGCCGCGCGGCGTCCACTGGATGGGCAGCGCGAGGTTCTCGTAGAGCCAGTCGCGCGTCTCCTCCGGCAGCCCCGGCCGCGCGAACAGCTCGAGGAGGAGCTGGAGGTCCGTCATCCGGCGGCCGCCCTTCGCGACGCGGAGCCACTGCCTCCAGCCGATCCCGCCCTCGCTGAACGCGTCGCCCTCCGCCGGGCTCGCGAGGAGCGAGAGCGTCTCGTCGAGCCGGTCCGCTTCGTCGAAGCGGCCCCAGGCGACCTCGCAGTCGCGGGGAAAGCGCGCGGCGAGCCAGCGCGCCATCGGATAGCCGAACGGGTAGTCGAGCGTCGCGTGGGCGACGCCCGAGTCGTGGAGACGCGCGCGCGCCGCGGGCCCGAGCCGCATCACGCGCTCGAGGATGCCCGCGAGGGCCCGGTCCACCCGCGCCAGCACGTCCGGGCTGTCCGGATACGCCTGGAGGAAGCAGAGGGTCTCGTGGAAGCGCAGGAGCGCCGCCGCCCGCCCCACGCGGCGCCCCTCGAGCTCGTCGAGCAGGCGGAGCTTCTCCTCGCGCGCCTCGGGAGCGTAGCGGGGGGCAACGGCGGCCAGCGCGTCGACGAGCCGGCGGGCCGGGGTCATCTAGGCGTCCGGGCCCTCGATGCGCTCCATCGTCTCGTCGTCGAGACCGAAGTAGTGGCCGACCTCGTGGATGACCGTGTCGCGGACGAGCTCCGCCATCTCCTCCTCGTCCGCGCAGTCCTCCTCGATCGGCCCCTGGTAGATCGTGACCGTGTCGGGGAGCACGTTGCCGTAGCTGGAGTCGCGGCTGGTGAGGTCCACGCCGCGGTAGAGGCCGTAGAGCGTGTCGGGCGGCTCGATGCCGAGATCCGCGAGCGTCGCGTCGTCCGCCCAGTCCTCGACGACGACCGCGATGTTGGCCAGCTTGTCCTTGAACTTCTTCGGCAGGCGCCGGAGCGCCCGCTCGACGAGCGCCTCGAACTGCCTCCGCGTCATGACCTCAGATCCCGCGCAGGCGCTCGACGTTGATGACGTCCCTGACCTCGCGGATCGCGCCGATGATGTCCTGGAGCTGGTTGAGGTCGGCGACCTCGATGACGAAGTGGTTGATGCCGCGGCGGTCGTCGGTCACGGTCACCTCGGCCTTGGTAATATTGCCGTTGCGCGCCGAGATCGCGCCGGTGATCTCGGCGAGCAACCCCGGCCGGTCCTGCCCGATGTAGACCGCGATGCGCACCGGCCGCTTCGCGGGCTCCGCGACGTCCCACTCGACGTTGATGATGCGCTCGCGGTCGAGGACGCTCTTCGCGACGGTGAGGCAGTCGCGCGCGTGCACCGTGAGGCCGCGCCCGCGCGTGATGAAGCCGACGATCGTGTCGCCCGGCAGCGGATTGCAGCAGCGGGCGAATCGCACGAGGAGGTCGTCCACGCCGCGGATGCGAACGCCCTGGTCGGTCTTGGTGGTGGCGCGGGCGGCCGCCGACGGGCGCGGCTTCTCCGGCGTCTCCAGGAGGGCGTTCGGGGCCACCCGGTTGAGGAGCTGGTGGACCGAGCTCTTGCCGTAGCCGATCGCCGCCAGGAGGTCGTCGACGCCGGGGAAGCCGAGGTCCGCCGCCGCCTTCTCGATCTCCTCGCCGGCGAGGAGCGCCGCGGGGTTGAGGTGGTACTTCCGCGCCTCCCGCTCGAACAGCTCCCGCCCGAGCTCGATCGAGCGCGCGCGCTCCTCGACCTTCAGCCACTGGTTGATCTTCGAGCGGGCGCGCGTGGACTTGACGATCTTCAGCCAGTCGCGGCTCGGGTGCTGGTTCGGCGAGGTGACGATCTCGACGATGTCGCCCTGGCGCAGCGTGTAGCGCAGCGGGACGAGCTTGCCGTTCACCTTCGCGCCGACGCAGTGCTCGCCGACCTTCGTGTGGACGCCGTAGGCGAAGTCGATCGGCGTCGCGCCCTCGGGCAGCGCCTTCACGTCACCCTTGGGCGTGAACACGTACACCTCGTCCGGGAACAGATCCACCCGCACGGTGTCCATGAATTCGCGGGCGTCCTTCATGTCCTGCTGCGCCTCGATGAGCTGGCGCAGCCAGAGGAGCGACTCGTCGAACTTGTCTTTGCCGGATTTCTTCTCCTTGTAGAGCCAGTGGGCCGCGACGCCCTCCTCGGCGATCCGGTGCATCTCCCACGTGCGGATCTGGATCTCGACGGGGTCGCCCTTCGGTCCGATGACCGTCGTGTGGAGGGACTGGTACATGTTCACCTTCGGCATCGCGATGAAGTCCTTGAAGCGGCCGGGCACGGGCTTCCAGAGCGAGTGGATGACGCCGAGGGCGCCGTAGCAGTCGCGGACGGAGCGGGTGATGACGCGCACGGCGGTGAGGTCGTAGATCTCGTCGAACTCGCGCCCCTGCTCGTGCATCTTCTTCCAGATCGAGTGGAAGTGCTTCGGGCGGCCGCGGATCTGGGATTCGATCCCCACCTCCGTGAGCTTCTTCTCGAGGATCGCGATGACCTGGTTGATGTCCGCCTCGCGCTCGAGGCGCCGCTTGGCCACGCGGCGCTGCAGGTCCACGTAGTCCTCGGGCTGGAGCGCCCGGAGGGCGAGGTCCTCGAGCTCGGCCTTCACCTTCGCCATGCCGAGCCGGTGCGCGAGCGGCGCATAGATGTCGAGCGTCTCCTGGGCGATCTTCCTGGTCTTGTCCTGCGGCAGGTAGTCGAGCGTGCGCATGTTGTGCAGGCGGTCGGCGAGCTTGATCATCAGGACGCGCAGGTCGCGCGCCATCGCGACGAGCATCTTGCGGAAGTTCTCCGCCTGCCGCTCCTCGCGCGAGGAGAAGGCGAGCTTGCCGATCTTGGTGACGCCGTCCACGAGGTCGGCGATCTCCTGCCCGAACTCGCGCTGGAGGTCGCCCTTGGTGGCTTTCGTGTCTTCGAGGACGTCGTGCAGGAGGCCGGCCGTCACCGTCGTGACGTCCATCTTGAAGTCGACGAGGAGGTTGGCGACCTCGAGGGGGTGGGAGAGGTACGGCTCGCCCGAGGCGCGTTGCTGGCCCTTGTGGGAGGCGGCGGAGAACTCGTAGGCGCGGGCGAGCAGGTCGAGGTCAGCGCCCGGCTGGTACTTCGGAATCTCCTCGATCAGTGTCTGGATTCGGGTCATGGCGCGAAAACCTTTGATTAAACATGTGATTTTACACGCCTATGAGGCCTTTGCCACCGCTTTTTTCGGCTTTCGGAGCCGCCCCTCCACGTAGTTCGTCCAGTCCACGACCAGGGCGCCCGCGATGTAGACGGTCGAGTACGTCCCGGTGATCACCCCGACGAACAGCGTGAAGGCCATGTCCTCGAGCACCTTCCCGCCGAAGACGAGGAGGATCGCGGTCGAGAAGAACACGGTCAGCGCCGTGAGGACCGTCCGCGACAGCGTCTGGTTGATGGCCACGTTCATCTGCTGCTCGAAGGTCTGCCCCTTGGGGACGC
>JBBTPF010000029.1:0-3500 GCA_038066295.1 Candidatus Methylomirabilota bacterium
GGCCGCGACGGCGCGGGACCCGAACGCCAGGTCCGCGCCCGCGGCCAGCGCGGGCTCGAGGCGCTTGAGCTCGGCGATCGGCGTCGCGCCGTCGGCGTCCGTGAAGAGCCGGAACGCGCCCTGGGCCGCCAGCATGCCCGCCCGCACCGCCGCGCCCTTGCCCGAGTTCCGCCCGAGTCGCAGCACGCTGACCGACGGGTGGCGGCGCGCCTTCACGACCTCCGCGGTGCCGTCGGTCGACCCGTCGTCCACGACGATGACCTCGTAGGGCTCGCCACGCCCCTCGAAGTGCGCCACGACCTCGTCCAGGTACCGCGGCAGGCGAGACGCCTCGTTGAACGCTGGAATGACGACCGACCAGCGCGGCGGCGTCACCGGATTCCGGACAGATCCAGGAGCCGGGCGGCGAGTTTCTGGGCGTGGCTGCTGTCGCGCGCCTTGACGGCGATGTCGCGCTCCATCCGCTCCCGCGTCGTCTCGACGAGGTCCACCGCGCCGATGTCGCCGCCGGCCCCGCTGTAACTCGCGCTGGACGGGATCATCCTCTCGCTTCTACCTTCGGGCCTCGCGGCTGTCAATCGAGGCCGGGGCATGCGGTCGGCAGCGACCGCCGGATGACATCGAGGAGCAGGGGCGCCGCGCGGATCCTCACGGAGGCGGCGTCGCCCCCGAGACGGCGCTCGGCCCCCCGTCCTCCCGAGGACCGCCACGCCCAGGGCGGCAAGCGTGAGCGGTGGCGAGGAGAGGAGCCGGGGACCGGCTCGAGCCTGGCCCAGAAGGAGCCCGGAGCCGACCGCGATCACCTCTGCCCGGTGGGCCATCCAGGCAAGCCTAGCAGGGCTGAATAGATGAGCCCGAATCTCCAGTCGAAACGTCAAGATCGGGTGAGCCGCGGGCCTGGCAGGTAGCGCGCGCGGTGAGCCTGCGGAATAGATGGGAAAATCCGTGGATTTCCAGTGCGGGCGGAGGAAACGCTCGAAGCTCCGCCCGCATCTAAATACCGAGACCATTGACTAGCGTGGTGACACGATGACATTCAGGGACAGCGCTCACGGTGTGGCTCTCGGCGCGACGACGATGGCGCCGGGAGCACTGAATTCGGCCGAAGAGCCGGAGACCGCCGTCGTCCTCGAGGAGGACGCCGAGGAGACCGCGCGGCCGGCCGTCCAGGAAGCCTACGCTCCCGGAGCCCCGAGGGGCGAGGACCCCGTTCGCCTCTATCTCAAGGAGATCGGCAAGGTCCCGCTGCTGACCGCGGCGCAGGAGGTCGAGATCGGCCGCCGGATCGAGGTCGGTCAGATCGCGCTCCGGCGGACGCTGGTCGCGATCCCGATCGCACTCGAGGCGCTCCTCGAGATCGGCGACAAGCTCCGCCGCGAGGAGATTCCCGCCGACGACGTGATCGTACTGGCGGAGGGCGGCGAGCTCGACGCCAAGGAGATCCGGCCGGTGCTGCAGGCGTTCGCCCGGCTGCGGCGGCTGGAGCGGAAGCTCGCGCGGCTCGAGGGCCGGCTCGGCGACAAGCCCCGGGCGAAGGCGAGCCACGCCACCCGGGCGAAGGCGATCGCCGCGTGCCGTGAGTCCATCCAGAAGACCGTCGCGGAGATGCCGCTGAAGCCCGCGCTCATCGACAACATCGTCGCGAGCGTGCGGCGCCGCCGGGACCGGATCGAGCAGCTCGCCCGCGAGACGCGGCGCGCCCGGACGGCGGCCCTCGCGCGCGAGCTCCGGGAGCTCCAGGAGGACGCCGGCCTCCCGCGGCGCCAGCTCGGCCAGCTCCTCGAGCAGATCGATCGGAGCGATCGCGTCGTGCGCCAGGCCAAGCGCGAGCTGATGGAGGCGAACCTGCGCCTGGTGGTGTCGGTGGCCAAGCGTTACCTCGGCAGCGACCTCTCGCTGCTCGACCTCGTCCAGGAGGGCAACATCGGCCTCATGAAGGCGGTGGACCGGTTCCAGTACCGGCGCGGCTTCAAGTTCTCGACGTACGCGACGTGGTGGATCCGCCAGGCCATCACCAGGGCGATCGCCGACCACTCGCGGACGATCCGGATCCCGGTGCACATGGTCGAGACGCTCAACCGCATCTCGCGCGTGAACCGGAACCTGCTCAACGAGATGGGGCGCGAGCCGACGCCGGAGGAGCTCGCCCAGCGCACGGGCGTGCCGGCGAAGAAGGTGCGGCTCATCCTCGAGTCGTCGCGCAAGCCGCTGTCGCTCGAGACGCCGATCGGCGAGGACTCGGAGCTCGGCGACTTCCTCGAGGACAAGTCCACGGCCGCCCCGACCGAGTCGCTGATGAACCGGGACCTGACGGCCCAGGTCGAGCGCGCGCTCTCCATGCTCTCGCCGAAGGAGAAGGAGATCCTGCGCCTCCGGTTCGGGATCGGCGAGGAGGGCGAGCACACGCTCGAGGAGGTCGGCAAGCGCTTCGACGTGACGCGCGAACGCATCCGGCAGATCGAGGCCAAGGCGCTCCGGAAGCTCCGCCACCCGCTGCGCGGGCGCAACCTCAAGGCCTTCGTCGAGAACTGACCGAACCGGGGGCCTCGAAAGGGCCCCCCAGGCCCCCCGTCGCTGCCAGCGTCGCATCCTCACGGCTATTCGATGATCGCGCCGACGACGGGCTCGATCGGCCTCCGGTGCCACGCGGCGTCGAACGCGGAAGCCCTCCGACAAGAAGGCGGTGACGCTGACTGCCGAGCCGAGGTAGCGGCGTGTGCGGTCTCACACCGGCATGACGCCGTGCTTCTTCCAGGGGCGCGGGATCTGCTTGGTCTGCGCCATCTCGAGGGCGCGGATCAGGACGGGACGCGTCTCGCGCGGGTCGATGACGTCGTCGATCAGCGCGGCGCCCGCGGCCATGTAGGGATTGATGAGCTTGCGGAACTCCTCGACGCGCCGGGCGCGCTCTTCGTCGGGACTGGCCGCGGCGGCAATCTCCCTGCGGAAGATGATGTTGGTCCCGCCCTCGGGCCCCATGACGCTGATCTCCGCCGTCGGCCACGCGACGATCAGGTCGGGCTCGTAGCCGCGGCCGCACATCACGAAGTAGCCCGCGCCGTAGGCTTTTCGTAGCACCACCGTCAGCTTCGGCACGGTCGCCTCGCTCACCGCGTAGAGCATCTTCGCGCCGTGGCGGATGATGCCGGCGCGCTCCACCTTGGAGCCGACCATGAAGCCGGGGACGTCCTGCAGGAACACGAGCGGGATGTTGAAGGCGTCGCAAATCTCGATGAAGTGCGCGCCCTTGTCGGCGCTGTCGTTCTCGAGAATGCCGCCGAGGTGCATCGGCTGGTTCGCGACGATGCCGACCGAGCGGCCGCCGATGCGCGCCAGGCACGTGATGAGCGAGCGGCCGAACCGCGGCTTGATGTCGAGGAAGTCCGGAATGGCGCCGCCCGCGCCACCCGCCGTGCCGGCTTCGCCCGCGCGCGGATCGGCGACTCGGTCGACAATCAACTTGATCACCTTGTACATGTCGTACGGCTTGCGGTTCGACT
>JBBTPF010000030.1:0-2706 GCA_038066295.1 Candidatus Methylomirabilota bacterium
GTGCCGCGTGGTCGAGCGACCCCTCCCGAGGCCACGCTCCGCGGGTCACCGTCCGTCTCCACGGATCGTTCGCGAATAATCCGGGCTGGGAGGGATGGAGTGAAGGCGCTCGTCGCGGTGCTCGGGCTTGACTCCCACTGGCGCGGGGCCGTCATGGTGGCGCGCGCCCTGCGAGACGCCGGCGCCGAGGTCGTCTACCTCGGCAACCAGTTCCCCGCGCAGCTGGCGGCCATGGCGCTCGAGGAGGACGCGCAGCTGCTCGCGATCTCGAGCCTCTCGGGCAACCACGCGACGCTGGTCCCCGAGCTGATGCGGCTCCTGCGCGTGCGCGGGGCCGGCGGCGTCCGCGTCGTCGTGGGCGGGGCGATCCCGCCGGCCGATGTGCCCGCGCTGCGCGAGGCCGGCGTCGCCGACGTGTTCCCGCCCGGCCGCCCGCTCGACGCGCTGCTGGCGCTCGTGCGGCGGCTCCTCGAGGAGGAGCGCGGGGCGCCCGCCTCCGCCGACGGGCGATGAGGCGGAGGCCTTCCGGGTCGCTGCGGATCGAACGCGCGGGCGCGGTGGTCACGATCACGATCGACCGGCCCGAGGTGAAGAACGCGCTCGACCCGGCGACGATCCGCGAGCTGGGCGAGGCGCTCACGGCGCTCGAGGAGGACGACGACCTCCTGGCCGTCGTCGTCACCGGCGCGGGGGACGAGGCCTTCGTCGCGGGCGGCGACCTCAGGGCGCTGCAGAAGGTCGAGGGCGCGGAGGCGGGACGGAGGATGGCGCGGCTCACCCAGCGCGTCTTCGCGCGCCTCGAGGCGCTCGAGGTGCCGGTCATCGCCGCGGTCAACGGCGTCGCCCTCGGCGGCGGCACGGAGCTGGCCGGGGCGTGCGACATCCGCGTCGCCGCCGAGACCGCGAGCTTCGGCTTCAAGCAGATCCAGATGGGGATCATGCCGGCGTGGGGGCTGACCTACCGGCTCCTGCGCCAGGTCGGCCGCTCGACGGCGCTCGAGCTGCTCCTGACGGGCCGCACGCTCACGGCCCGGGAGGCGAAGGAGGTCGGCTTCGTGGACCGCGTCGTGCCGGCGGGCCAGGCGAAGCAGGCCGCGCTCGAGCTGGCGCAGGCGATCGCGTCGAACCCGCCGCTCTCGGTCCGCCTCGTCAAGCAGGCGATCCAGGGCGCGCGCGACGCGCCCCAGGAGGCCGCGGGCGTGCTGGAGGCCGCGCTCTTCGGCCTCGCGTGGGGCTCCGCGGACCACGACGAAGCGGTGCGCGCGTTCTTCGACAAGCGCCCGCCGCGCTGGCGGGGAAGGTGAGGCGAGCGAGGAGGGGGACGATGGACGCACGCGAGCGGATCGAGGCCGAGCGGTCGCGGTGGACGAAGGCCCATCTGGAGGCAAAGCCCCCGGCGCCCGAGGCCCTGCCGTGCGGCCTTCCGGTCGAGCCCCTCTACACGCCGCTCGACGTCGAGGGCGAGTATCTGGACCGCCTGGGCTTCCCCGGCGAGTACCCGTTCACGCGCGGCGTCTACCCGACGATGTACCGGGGGCGCCCGTGGACGATCCGCCAGTACGCCGGGTTCGGGACGGCGGAGGAGTCGAACCGGCGCTACAAGTACCTGCTCGAGCACGGGCAGACGGGGCTCTCCGTCGCGCTCGACCTGCCGACGCAGTGCGGGTACGACTCCGACGACCCGATGGCGGAGGCCGAGGTGGGGCGCGTGGGCGTCGCGATCGACACGCTCCGGGACATGGAGATCCTGTTCGACGGGCTCCCGCTCGACCGCGTCAGCACCTCGTTCACGATCAACGGCACCGCCGCGATCCTCCTCGCGATGTACGTGGCGCTCGCCGAGGCGCGGGGCATCGCGTTCGAGCGCGTGGCGGGCACGATCCAGAACGACATCCTGAAGGAGTACGTGGCGCGCGGCACCTGGATCTTTCCCGTCGAGCCGTCGCTGCGCCTCATCGCGGACACGATCGAGCTCTGCGCCGAGCGGCTGCCGCGCTTCAACCCGATCTCGATCGCCGGCGCGCACTTCCGGGACGCGGGCGGGACCGCCGTCCAGGAGGCCGCCTACACGCTCGCGGATGCCTTCGCCTACGTCGAGGCGGTGCGCGCGCGGTCCATCGAGGTGGACCGCTTCGCGCCCCAGCTCTCGTTCTTCTTCTACACCTACACGGACCTCTTCGAGGAGGTCGCCAAGTACCGCGCGATGCGCCGCCTCTGGGCGCGGGCGATGCGCGAGCGCTTCGGCGCGCGCCGCCCCGAGTCGCTGATGTTCCGCTTCGGCAACGTCTGCGGCGGCCACTCGCTGACGCGCGAGGAGCCGCTCAACAACATCACGCGCGTGACGCTCGGCGCGCTCGCCTCGGTGCTCGGCGGCACCCAGTCCATGTTCACGGCGGCGTGGGACGAGGCCTACGCGATCCCGACCGAGGAGTCGGCGCGGACCGCGCTCCGCATCCAGCAGATCCTCCTGCACGAGGCCGGGGCCGGGCGGACGATCGACCCGCTCGCGGGCTCCTATTTCGTCGAGGCGCTCACGGACCGGATGGAGGGGGCGATCGAGGCAGAGATCGCCCGCGTGGACGCGCAGGGCGGCATGGTGCGCGCGATCGAGACCGGCTGGGTGCAGCGCGAGATTCACAGGGAGGCGTACCGGCAGGAGCGGGAGCGCGAGAGGGAGCGGGTGGCACCGCTGTCGGACGCCTTCGA
>JBBTPF010000031.1:0-4440 GCA_038066295.1 Candidatus Methylomirabilota bacterium
AGAGGTCGGCCAGCGCGCCGTTGGTGATGAACATCTTGGAGCCGTTGATGACGTACTGGCCGCCGTCGCGCACGGCGCGCATGCGGATGGCGGCGACGTCGCTCCCGCCCCCGGGCTCGGTCACCGCGAGCGCGCAGAGCTTCTCGCCGCGGCAGATCCCGGGCAGGTACGTTTCTTTCAACGCCTCGCTGCCGGTCCAGTAGAGGTGAGGCGACGCCATGTCCGCGTGGACGCCCACGGCCATCGCGAACGAGCCGGAGCGCGAGCGCGCGCACTCCTCATGGAGGACCACGGTCGTCAGGACGTCGGCCCCGCCCCCGCCGTACTTCTCGTCGTACTCGATGCCGAGGAAGCCGAGCTCGCCCATGCGCCGGAAGATGGCCTTGGGCATGCGGCCCGCGGCCTCCCATTCCTCGACGTGCGGCATGACTTCCTTCTCGACGAAGCTCCGCACCGCCGCCCGGAACATCTCGTGCTGCTCGTCGAAGACCTTCACGTTGCCTCCTCGCGTTCGTGCGAGCCCACGGCGTCAGGTCTCGCTCGGATCGATCACCTTGACCTGAAAGTACCGCCGATAGAACCCGCGATCGCGAGTGAGGAGGGCGTCCGCCTGCAAGGTGGCGTGAGCGCCGATCAGAAAGTCCGCCACCAAGCGCCCGCGCGCCGGTTCTGCGCCTCGACGGCCCCCCCGCCAGAACCGTCCAGCTGCGACAGCAGCTTCGGGCGCGATCGGCTCGAAGCGGATGCCGAGCAGGCCAACCGCCTGCTCGAACTCCGCATCGCTGGGGAAGTGGGCCCGTACCTCCGCCCACACCACGTCGCACGCGACGAGCGCACCCGCGTCGTATGCGGCGCGCAGAGCCTCGCGAGACGTCCCGCCGAAGCGGGGATCAGCACCCAGGACATCGAGGAGCACTGACGAGTCGACCGCGGTCTTCATCTCCTGCCGGTGGCGGCGCGCCGGGCAGTCGACGACGCAGCCCGCCGGGGCCTAGGCCCGCGCATCTCGTCCAGCAAAGTATCGACCGGCTTCTCAAGTTTCAGGCGCCCGAAGACCTGATCGACGGGGTGCGTGCCGCGGCCGCCCTTGCGGAGGAAAAGCCCTCCTTCCCGCAACTCGAACTGGACGGGAGTCCCTGGTGCGAGGCCCAACTTCTCGCGGGCCTCGGCGGGCAGCGTGATCTGGCCCTTAGACGAAACGACGCTCTCCATAGTTCAAACGTAAAGCGCTTTACAAAATATGTCAAGGAGAAGGAGCATTAGTCCCACGTGCGCTCGTCGGCGATCTTCTTCGCGTTGTCGGGGATCGCACCCGCGGGCACGACGTCCACGCCGCCGCGCAGCTTCATGACGTCGCGGATCGCCGCCTCGAGCGCCTGCGTGACGCCCGCCGCGTCGGCGCCGGCGGCGAGCTGGACGCGGAACGTCAGCGTGTCCTGGTGGCCCTCGCGCCCGACGACCACCTGGAAGCGTTCCACGCCCCGGGCGCGCGCCACCACCTCGTCGGCCTGGCGCGGGTGGATGAACATGCCGCGCACCTTGGTGACCTCGTCGGCGCGCCCGCGCCAGCCGAGCATGCGCGCCGACGTGCGCCCGCACGGGCACGGCGCGTCGTCGATGATCGTGAGGTCCCCGGTGCTGAACCGGATCATCGGGTAAGTGTGGTTGTCCACCGTCGCGACGATCTCGCCGATCTGCCCGTGCGCCAGCGGCACGCCCGTCTGCGGGTCGCACACCTGGGTGATCGCGTCCTCGCTCAGGTGGAAGCCCGACTTCTCGGCGCACTCGTAGGCGATCATGCCGAGGTCCGCCGTGCCGAACCCCTGGCGCGTCATGATGCCGTACTCCTCCTCGAACTGCCGGCGCAGCGACTCCGGCAAGGGCTCGGCGCCGACCTGCGCGACCTGGAGCGGGAGGCGCCCGACGCCCATCTCCTCGGCGCGCTTCAAGATCGTCATGAGGAAGCTCGGCGTCCCCGCGTAGCCGGTGGCGCCGACCGCCCTGGCGACCATCACCTGGGTGTCGGTGTTGCCGACGCCGGTCGGCACGACCGCGCAGCCGATCAGATTCAACGCTTCGTCCAGCTCGTGCGCCGCCGGCACCAGGTGGTAGAGGAACGTGTCGATCACGACGTCGCCCGGCCGGAAGCCGCCGGCGTAGAGCCCGGCCTCGGCGTGCCACGCGCCCAGCTCCGGGCCCATCGGCTCCAGGATGGGCCCCGGCGACACGAAGATCTTCCGGATCTTCCGGAGCGGCACCGTGCAGAAGCCGCCGAACGGCGGGTCGGCCTTCTGGAGATCGGGCATCTCGTTCTTCCGGATCACCGGGATCTTCGCGAGGTCGGGGACGCCACGGACGTCCTGCACCGCCACCCCCGCGCGCTCGAGCCGGCGCCGCACGCCGGGCGCCTTCGCCCAGGCGTGCTCGAGCAGCCGGCCGAGCCAGCGGGACTGGTACCGCTCGCGCGCCGCGGCGGACATGGTCTCCTTGTCGCGGTTCCAGTAGCCGGAGCGGCGGTCCGCGGTCTTCACTGGCCGACGATGGCGCCCTTCATCGGGCCGAGGACGCCGAGCAGCTCGCTCTTCTCCCTGGCGCCGACCTTGTGCTTGTCGAGGGCCTTGACGAGGTTCTCGACGGTCGCGTTCCACTCGGCGTCGGAGATCTTCATGCCCTTGTGCGCCGTCTGCATGTCGCGCCCGAGGTACGAGCACGGCCCGCCGGTCGCGTCGCAGATCTGGTCGGAGAGGTTCGACTTCAGCTTGAACACCGCCGGGACCTGCAGGCCCTTGAACCGCGCGTTCACGCGCGCGTCCGCCACCACGTTGGCGACGAAGTCGTCCACGACGGTCGCGATGCCGTCCCGTCCGCCCAGACGCTTGTAGAGTGTCGGCTCCGGCTCCGCCTGCCTCGTGGCGCAGGCGCCGATCGTCAACGCGGTGAACACCAGCGCGAGCGTCCATCCCAACATCCGTGTGCCCTTCATCGCGTTCACTCCTCCTAAGACAGCCACCGTTTACGGCGCTTGTAGTGCTTGACGTCGCGGTACGATTTCCGGGCGCCGACCTCGGTCAGCCCCAGGTAGAACTCCTTGATGTCGGCGTTCTCGCGGAGCGCGTCCGCCGTGCCCTCGAGCACGATGCGGCCGTTCTCCATCACGTAGCCGTGCTCGGCGATGGTCAGCGCGAGGGCGGCGTTCTGCTCGACCAGCAGCACGGTCAGCTTCTCCTGGCGGTTCATCTGCTGGACGATTCCGAAGATCTCCTCCACGAGCATCGGCGCCAGGCCCAGCGACGGCTCGTCGAGGAGCATCACGTGCGGGTTCGCCATGAGCGCGCGGCCGATGACGAGCATCTGCTGCTCGCCGCCGGAGAGGTAGCCCGCCTGGACCGCGCGCCGCTCCTTGAGCGGCCGGAAGTACCCGTAGACGCGCTCGATCCCCTCCGCGACGCGGCGCCGGTCGGTCTGGACGTGGGCGCCCGCGATCAGGTTCTCCTCGGTCGTCAGGTGCTCGAAGACGCGGCGCCCCTCGAACACCTGGACGATGCCGCGCTTGACGATCTCGTGCGGCGGCAACCGGTCGATCCTGGCACCGTTGAATTCGATCGAGCCCTTGGTGACCTCGCCCCGCTCCGAGCGCAGGAGGCCCGAGATCGCCTTGAGCGTCGTCGTCTTCCCGGCGCCGTTGGCGCCGAGCAGCGTCGTGATCCCGCCCTCGCGGACGTTGAGCGACACGCCCTTGAGGACGAGGATCACGCCGTCGTAGATCACCTCGACGTTGTTGAGACTCAGCATGACGTCGCTCGCGCGGTTACTTCTTCGCGCCGGCCTCCTTCACGTGCTTGGCGATCACGTCCGGGTAGGCCTTGAACCAGTCGGTCGCCTTCTCGAACCGGCCGCCCTTCGCCTGCCAGATCTGCACCCAGCCCCCGCCCTCGTGGTCGTTGGCCGTGACCTCGAGCGGCGGCACCAGCCCGCCGAGCGTGAAGCCCTTGATCTTCTCGAAGCCCGCCTTCACGTCCGCCCCCGTCACCCGGCCGTCCGGCTTGGCCTTCACCGCGTTGCGGATCGCCTCGACCTGGATCGCGGCGATGAGCACGCCCCGGTTGTAATACACCGTGGAGGCCATCTCCTTGGGCGCCGGCTTGCCCTCCTTCCGGTACATCTCCCGGATCTCGTTGAGCACCGGGAAGTCCGTCCCGACGCCCGCGAACTGCATCGCGTAGTACCCCTCCGCGACGCCGAAGCCTCCCGCCGCCTCGATGTCCGCTTCGGCGGCGCCCCACACGAAGGAGACGACCTTCCGCAGCGGATAGCCCACGCGCTTCAGCTCCTTGATGCTGACCGACGGCGACCGCCCGAACAGATGCGCGATCACGAAGTCCGCGCGGTAGCGCTGCGCGATGTCCAGCACCTGCGCCCCCATCTCCACGCCCGGCGGCG
>JBBTPF010000032.1:0-1010 GCA_038066295.1 Candidatus Methylomirabilota bacterium
CAGGCGCGTCACGAGCGTGCCGAGCGCCTCGACGCCGTCCACGACGCTGTCCTCGGCGATGGCTTCGCCGTTCACCCGGACCCGCTCGCGGAACGAGACGAGGTGGGGCGAGGTGTAGAGGCCGACGCGCCGGCCGGCGGCCTTGAGGATGGCGGCGAGCATCGCCGCGACCGAGCCCTTGCCGTTGGTGCCGCCGACCTGGACCAGCCGGTAGCGCCGCTCGGGGTGCCCGAGCGCATCGAGGAGTGCGGCGACGCGCTCGAGGCCCGGCCGCATGCCCGCGTGCTCGCCGCCGCGGAGGGCGGTGAGCCGGGCCACCGCCTCGGCGTAACTCACCGGCGGGCTAGACTAGTGTCCCGTGGCTGAAATCATGTTCACGATCGCGCGGGCCCGGAGCCGACGGGCCCGCGTGGCGGCGGTTCGTAACATGATTTCAGCGACGGGACACTCGTCTAGCCGGGCCGGGGCGGCTCCCCGGCGAAGAACGCGAGGATGCGGCGCAGCGTCTCCTTCAGGTCGCGCCGATCCACGATGAGGTCGATCTGGCCGTGCTCGAGCAGGAACTCGGAGCGCTGGAACCCCTCGGGCAGCGGCTGGCGGATCGTCTCGGCGATGACGCGGGGCCCGGCGAAGCCGATGAGCGCGCGCGGCTCGGCGAGGATCACGTCGCCCAGCATCGCGAAGCTCGCGGTGACGCCGCCGGTCGTCGGGTCCGTGAGGACCGACATGTAGGGCAGCCGCCGCGCGCCGAGGCGCTGGAGCGCGGCCGAGGTCTTGGCCATCTGCATGAGCGAGAGGATCCCCTCCTGCATGCGCGCGCCGCCCGACGCTGAGACGATGACGACCGGCAGGTGCTTGTCGATGGCGAGCTCGATCGCGCGCGTGAGCTTCTCGCCCACGACGGACCCCATGCTGCCGCCGAGGAACCCGAACTCGAACACGCAGAGGACGGCGGGCAGCCCGCCGATCTTCGCGACTCCGCAGACCACGGCCTCGTCGGCCTGCGTCTT
>JBBTPF010000033.1:0-423 GCA_038066295.1 Candidatus Methylomirabilota bacterium
CCCCTCGCCGAGCCAGAGGCTCCCGATGAACGCGGAGAAGAGGATCGAGAGCTCGCGCGCGGCCACCACGTAGCCGACCTTCGAGAGGCGGAAGGCGAAGAGCACCAGCAGATAGCTCGTCAGGTTCATCGTGGACGCCAGCAGGATGGTCCGCCAGTTGAGCCGCCACTCGCGCGCCAGCGCCCGGCGGTCCGCGAGCACCACCGGCGTGAGGAGCGCGCTCATGCCGATGCCCATGAGGCCGATGTACGGGAGCGGGTGCAGGCGCGCGACGCCCGCCTTGTCCACGAGCGAGTAGGCCGCGATGGTGAGCCCGGTCGCGAGCGCCCAGGCGGTCCCCGCGCGGCTCGCTCTGGGGACGGCGCCGCGCCACGCGCCCGACGTCAGGTGGAGGCCCGCGATGCCCGCGACGACCAGCGCCAC
>JBBTPF010000033.1:433-1997 GCA_038066295.1 Candidatus Methylomirabilota bacterium
GAGGGGCGTGGAGCGCCGAGGCGGGGTTTTCGCCGGAATACCAGCGCTTCGTGTCCGAGCAGGCGCGGGTCTACGGCCCCCTGCCCGGCGAGGCGCCGTTCTCGGTCGAATCGTTGCGTCCGCCGGCCCCCGCGCCCGACGTGAGGTGGAGACCCGCGATGCCCGCGACGACCAGCGCGACGCCGAGCGTGCCGAGCGGCGAGAGGCGCTCGTCGAAGACGCCCAGCGCGAGGATCGGCACCAGCGCGACGCCGAGCCCCCGCGCGATCGGGTAGACGCGCGAGAAGTCGCCGTGGCGGTAGGCGCGCCCGAGCGCGAAAAAATAGACGGCGTGGATCACGATCGTGGCGACGACGAACGGCGCGGCGGCGGCCGGGAACCCGCCCGCGGGAAGCGTCGCGAGCCCGACGGGGAGCAGGACGACCGTCGCGACCGACACCGACGACCAGAGGAACGCGAGCTGGTCCTGCGCACGCTTGGCGAGCGCGTTCCAGACCGCGTGAAAGGCGGCGGCGGCGACCACCAGGGCGAGGGCGGCGCCCGTCACATGGCCATGTTAGCGGAACTCCCGGTCTCGGGAGGCCGAAAATCCCTCTGTTGACAGGGGTTTGCAAATCAAGTAGCATGCGGCCCTTATGATCACAGTCCCGGCGCGCCGTGTGAAGCAGTTCGGCGTCGAGTTCTACCAGGCAGGGCTGTCCGCGAAGGACATCGACCGGTTGGTGAAGTTCGAGGTCCTCGGCTACTCCGGGGGCCCCAGGGCCGCCGAGCCACCGAAGAAGACCCGCGTGACCGCACGCTCGCGCGTGAACTGGGACATGCTGGAGAAGCGGATCGGCGAGAGCGAGGCCGCCTACCAGCGGCCGGTGATCCGCCGGAAGATCGACGAGCTCGTGGCCTACTACCGCGAGTGCAAGGACGCGGCGACGCTGCCCGCGATCCCGGGCGCCGTCATCATCACCTCCGAGAAGCGCTTCACCTTCACGCCGATCGCGGGCCACCACGACCTGGGGCTGCTGCAGATCCCCGAGGAGCACGGCGTGCTGCGCGTGCTCGACGGCCAGCACCGCCTCCTGGCGCTCCACGCCCTCTCCCAGCAGGGCGACAACATGAACATCGAGGTGCCCGCGGTGCTCTTCGACTCGCTCGACGCCCGCCAGATCGTCGAGCTCTTCGTGACGATCAACGCCAAGCACACGCGGCTGAACCCGTCCCACATCATCAGCCTCGCGGGCCGCAAGCTCTACCCCGACCCGAACCAGGCGCTCGCGCACGACGTGATCCGTTCGCTGAACGAGGACGAGACCTCGCCGCTCCACGGCGAGATCAAGATGCTCGGCACGGGGCGCGGGCGCGTCAGCCAGGCGCCGCTCGCCGAGGAGATCGTGGACCTCCTCGAGACGGTCGAGAAGCTCGGCAGCGGCGGCAGGATCCAGGAGCTCCGGCAGAACGCGAAGCGCTTCTTCCTGAACTACGTGAAGGCACTCTCGACCACGTTCCCGAACGCGTGGGCGGGCCGGAAGTACTCGATCAAGACGGGCGCCGCGCTCCGGGCCTTCATCCG
>JBBTPF010000034.1:0-3293 GCA_038066295.1 Candidatus Methylomirabilota bacterium
GTCGGTGTAGAGGGCCGCGAAGTGCAGCCCCTTGCCGTAGGGGCCGTAGGACACGAGGACGGGGTGCCGCCCCGCTCCGGTTGGCCGGTAGACGTCGGCGCGAAGGACGAGGCCGTCGTCCATCGTGATGGGCACGTCCCAGTCGACGCGCATTCATTTCTCCCATCGGGCGTGGTAGACGCTCCAGCCCGGCACGATGTCCTCCTACTCTTTCGGCTCGAACCCGGGAGCGTAGAGCGGGGCGGAGATCGAAGTGTCCACCGGGGTCCCCACGATCCCATGGGACATGTCCTTGGCGGTCAGGAAGAGGACATCCCCATCCGGCGTCGCCAGCGCCGAATGCACCGTGTCGGCCGGGATGTAAACGAGGGAGCCGGCGGACACGCGCGACTTGACCCCAGCCACCTCGCTCTCGAGCGTGCCCTGCAGGACGTAGACCCACTGCTCGTTCGGATGGCTGTGCGGCCGGCCGCCGGTGCCCTTCGGCATGCGCATCAGACCGATCTGGATGCGCTCGCCCTCGATGACGGGCCCATGGGCCGTCGAGTAGCCCGGGCCGGCGTCGATCGTGTGCAGCCGGGCCAGGTCGAAGGTGTACCGCCCGTTGCCCGCCTTGATCGCCCCCTCGGTCTTGGTCATGGCGTCCACCTCCCAGGTGCAGGGCGCTTGCTTCATATCAGCCGCGCTGCTAGCCTGTCAAACCGATATCCGGTGCGCGCGGCGGCGCGCGCACCGCGACGCCGGGGAGGAGCGGGTTCATGCGACGGATCCACGTGGGCATCATCGGCACGGGCTGGATCGGCGAGATCCGGGCCAAGACGTGCGCGGCGCACCCCCTGGTGGAGAGTCTCCACCTGGCGGAGATCGACGAGGCGCGCCTGGCGCGCGTGGCGAAGGAGACCGGCGCCCGGACCGCCACCACCGACTACCGCGAGCTGCTCCGGCGCCCGGAGCTCGACGCCGTCATCGTCTCGACGACGCCCGAGACGACGCACTACCCCTTCACCCGCGACTGCCTCATGGCGAAGAAGCACGCGTTCCTCGAGAAGCCCATGGGCCTCGAGCTGAAGGAGGCCGACGAGCTGATGGCCCTGGCGCGCGAGGCCGGCCTCAAGCTCACCATCGGCTACACGCAGCGCTTCAACCCGAAGTACGCCTACGTGAAGAAGTGCCTCGAGGACGGCACGCTCGGCCGGCCCGTCACCGCGCTCGTGAGCCGCAACGTCTCGCGCTCGATCGGCGCCAAGATCAGCGGCCGCATCCGGCTCTCGCCGGCCGTGATGGAGGCGACCCACGACATCGACTTCATCCTGTGGTGTCTGGAGGGCCTCCGTCCGGTGCGCGTCTACTCCGAGGTGGTCCACCGCATCATGGACAAGGAGCACGGCACGCCGGACTGCCAGTGGATCGTGGTGACGATGGACGACGGCACCGTCTTCACGATCGGCGCCGGCTGGGCGCTGCCGCCCGCGTACCCGCACTTCTCGACCACCACCATCGAGTTCGTCGCGACCGAGGGCGCGCTCCTGATCGACGACACCCATCGCGACATCGTGCTCAGCACGATGAAGAAGGGGATGGTCCTGCCGCTCTCCACCATGCCCGGCGAGCAGGTGCGCCACGTCTACCAGGGTCCGATGGAAGCGGAGACGGTCCACTTCATCGAGGCGGTCGCCCTCGACCGTCCCGTGCTGGTGACGCCCGAGCAAGCGCGCCAGGTGATGGAGGTCACGCACGCGGCCGATCTCTCGGCCGAGCGCCACGCCCCCGTCACGCTCCCGCTCGATCGTCACGTCGCGTAAGAGGAGGACGAGAAGATGAAGCCCGCGCGTTCGTCGAAGCGCATCGGCCTGGCCATCGTGGGGGCCGGCCGGATCGGCCTGATCCGGGGCGAGATCGCGGCCCGCCACGCGAGTGTCGACTGGATCGGCGTTGCCGAGACCCGTGCCGATCGCGGCAAGGAGGTCGCCGAGCGGATCGGCGCCGACTTCGTCACCACCGACCACCGCGAGCTGCTCGCCCGCCCCGAGGTCACGGCGGCGATCATCGCCACCGACGAGCACCTCCACGTCGACCCGATCCTGGCCGCCGCTGAACGGGGGCTCGATCTGATGATCGAGAAGCCGCTCGCGACCGAGCTCGGGGCGTCGGCGCGCGTGCTGGAGGCCATCCAGCGCGCCGGCGCGGACGCGGTCGTCGGCTACACGCAGCGCTTCCGCCGTCGCTTCCTCGCCGCGAAGGAGAAGCTCCGCACGGGCCAGCTCGGCGAGGTGACGCTCGTGACCTCGCGCGCCTTCATGAACCGGCTGGTCGCCCTCGACAACTACAAGCGCACCGACCGACCGGAGACGATCTCCCCGATGGTGATCTCGGGCACCCACGCCCTCGACGTCGTCATGTGGCTCCTCGAGGGCAAGACGCCGGCGGAAGCCTACGCCCGGTCGATCGACCGCGTGCTCGGGCCGACCCACCGGGGGATCGACGCGACCGCGGGCATGCTCACGATGACCGACGGCACCGTCTACCACCTCAGCATCTCGTGGGCGCTGCCGGTCGTGTGGCCGGGCTCCGTCTACAGCCTCGAGATCGGCGTCGTGGGGACGGAAGGCGTCCTGACGATCGACGACACCCACCGGGACGTGGTCCTGGCGACCACGCTCCCCCAGTCAGCGGGCTATACGCCGGAGTCCAGGCGCCACGTGGACTTCCTCGGCAGTTACCCGCCCGGCGACGTCGCGCTCGGGGAGCTGTGGGGCCCGATGCGGGAGGAGACGAACGCCTGGCTCCAGCGCGTGGCGCTCGGGCTCTCCACGCCTCACGCCACGGCCGCGGAGGCACACAATCGCCTGATGCTCACGAAGGCGCTCGATCTCTCGGCGCGCCGCCGGCGGCCGGTCACGCTCCCCATCACGCCGGAGGACGAGCGGAGCTAAGTGGACGAATCCCTGGGAGGCGGCCGCATGTTCTGCATGATCGCCAGCTTCAATTTCAACCTGGCGGATTTCGCGTCACTGGAGCAGGCCGAGCGCCATTACCTCGACCATGCTTATCCGGTTGACTCCGAACGACCCCATGCGTAGTGCCTCGACGGCGTGTGCCTCTGGCTTGCGGAAGCGGCCCAGACGGTCCACAGCCTCACCCTCGCGGCCAACGGTCGCTACGACCGGCACGACGGGGTGCTCGGGGGCCCTCAAGGCGCAATGCCGTGCTCCGTATAGCTGGCCCTTGGCAACCATGCTCGCCCCCTCGCCACAACCAGTAGTGTCGTTCGGAGTCAACCGGATAAGCATGAC
>JBBTPF010000035.1:0-15493 GCA_038066295.1 Candidatus Methylomirabilota bacterium
GTGCGACCTGCCCGGCAAGGACAGCCCCCGGCCGTTCATCCCGGGGCCGCCGGGCGCCCGCGCGGGCGGCCAGCCCTTCGGCGCCCTTGCCAACTACAAGGTCGCCTACGCGAACGGCGATTTTGCCGGCGTGTCGGCGGTCACGACCTTCGCTCCGAACCTCAAGACCAACTTCGCGTACGTGATGGTCGAGGACGAGCTCGCCGGCCTGAACCGCGGCGGCGCCCTGGCGCGGACGACGCGGGGCGACGACTTCGCGATCATCGTGAGCCCTGACTTCACGCCGATGAAGGGGCTCGACATCAAGCCGCTCTACTCGTACTTCCACGCCGAAGGCCTGACGAGCGGCAGCGCGCGGCGCGCCGCCACGAACCGGCACTCGGGCTCGTCCGGCCTCAGCACGACCGCCGCTGCGGCGACCTGGGGCGGCGGCAACGCCAACGGCGCCACGGACCACCAGGAGAACCGCCACACGGTGGGGCTCGACATGCGGTGGCGGTCGGGGCCGTTCGGCCTCGATCCGACGGTCTACTACCAGTGGGGCACGCGCGACAACCAGTGCCTCTGCCCCAACAACGGTGCTGCGTCCACGGCCCGCAAGGTCGAGGCCGACATGGCCGCCTGGCTCGTGGACATCCAGGGCAGCTTCCGGGCCGGGCCCTTCCTCCTGGAGGCGCGCGGTATCTACAGCACGGGTAACGAGGCCCGTGACAACCTGTCGAGGTCGATCCGTTACTTCGAGCCTCTGGACATGGACACGAGCTACTACGCCGGCTGGGCCAGCATCCTGGCCCTCGGTGTGGACTACTACCAGGGTGGCGGTGGCGCCAACAACGCCATGGCGACCAACATCGGCTACGACCGCTACGGGCGAGCCCAGTTCGGCGTGCGCGGGACCTACAACGTGACGCCGGCGGTCGCGCTCTACACCGTCGTCAGCCCGACGTGGACGGCCGAAGAGGTCGACACGGACACGAGCGCGGCTCGCGGTATCGTCAGCGACAAGAGCTTCGTGCAGGGCGATTCGCGGTACATCGGCACGGAGTGGGACCTGGGTCTGACCTGGCGGTTCGCACCGAACACGGCGTTCGATCTCTCGGGCGCCTACCTCTTTGCCGGCGAGGCGCTGGACAGCACCGAGTCGCTCACGCTGCCCGCCGGCAACGCGGCTGGTCTCGCGAAGCGTGACGCGAAGGATGGCTGGCTGATCTCGTCCCGCATAAGGATGAGCTTCTAGGTTCGATCGGCACTTGCAGGCAGCGAGCGGGGCATGGGCGGGGCATCGCCCATGCCCCGCTTCACGTTTTGGCAAGGGGGATGAGAAGTTGACTGGGACCCGGGCGTGGGCTAGCCTCAGGTCATGCGCGTGGTAGTGGCATGACGCTCCGCATGGCACGCGCCCTCGGCCTTGTTCTGCTGATCCTGGCTGGAGCCGTCGCGGCGTCCGGCCAGACGGCGCCACCCACGCTCGGTGTCCTCGTGAACCAGGTCCTCGCGCTGTTCCCGCGGGCGGACGCGGAGGTCATCGAGGTCCAGGGCGGCACGGTGACGCTCTCGCTCGGCCAGCGCGACGGCCTCGTCGCCGGCATCGAGCTGGCGCTCTACCGCGAGGGGCGTGAGCTGCGCCACCCGAGGACGGGCGAGGTCCTCGGCCGCACCGAGCAGGCCCTCGGCCGCCTCGCCGTCAGGCAGGTCTTCGAGGCGTACTCGGTCGGCGCGGTCGCCCCGGGCACGGAGGTCCGCCCCGGCGACCGCGCGCGCGTCTCGGCGGGCAAGATCAAGCTCACGCTCCTGCCGCTGGTGGACGGCGTCAAGGACGGGCTCGCCGAGGCGGCGACGTACGAGCTGATCGAGGCGCTGAACCGCACGGGGCGGTTCCAGATCGCCCTGGGCGACGCGGTCGGCGTCTGGCTCGGCCAGCAGGGCATCAAGCGCCCGGACGTGCTGGAGGGCAAGGGGCTCGCGCAGGTCGGCGAGCGCTTCAAGGTCGAGCGCCTCCTCGTCGTCTCGTTCACCCGCGTCGAGAAGAAGCCCTACATGGACGTGAGGCTCTTCACGTTCCCCGGCGTGAACGCGCTCCTCACCACCGCGCTCTTCGTGCCGCCCTCCATCAAGGCGGCGCCCAAGGGCGATTTCTCGGCCGCGGGCAGGAGCCGCGAGAGCCAGACGCCGAGCTCCCAGCGCTCGCTGCTCGCCAGGCTCCTCACCGGCGACCTCGATGCCGGGACGTATTCGAGCGGCGAGTCGTCCATCCCGCTCAGGGAGATCGCGAAGTTCCCCTTCGCCGTCGTCGCGCTCGACGTCGCGGTCGCGCCCAAGGACGGGGTCGCGCGCGTCGTCGTGACGGACGGCGAGAAGGTCTACCTCTACAAGTTCGTCGAGCGCGTGCTCGAGGCCGAGTGGACCTACCGGGCGGACTCGCGGGGGCGCGTCTTCAGCGTGCAGCTCGCCGATCTCGACGGCGACGGCGTGCTCGAGGTCGTCGCCAACCGGTACAACCCGAACCCCGCGATCCTCATGACCTCGTTCGTCCTGGCGACGAAGGGAGGGAAGCCAGCCGTGCTGGTGGAGGACATCGGCGAGATCCTGCTGGCCGTGGACGCGGACGGCGCCGGCATCAAGAAGACGCTCTGGATCCAGCCGTTCAGCCAGCAGGGGTTCTTCAAGAAGGGCGAGGTGCTGCGCGCGAGCATCCGGAACGGCAAGCTCGTCACCGAGGGGCGCGTGCGGGTCCCGAGCGCCTTCCGGGCCACGGGCGCCGCCTTCGCCAACATCAACGGCAAGGACCCCCGGGCGCTCGCGTTCGTGGACGAGTTCAACCGGCTGCAGATCACGGTGGACACCGAGGACCTGTGGCGCTCGTCCGCGCTGGTGGGCGGCGGCGGCGCCAAGCTCGAGGTGCTGACGCAGATCGAGCGCGGCGGCCGCAGCTACCTCTACGCCTCGGAGCCCCCGCCGCTCGCCGTGGATCTGGACGGCGACGGGGTCGAGGAGATCGTCGTGCCCCAGAACCAGCTGCCGGGGCGGCTGGCCGTCGTCTACAAGGGGCCCGCCGGGTACAGGTTCCAGACCGTCAACTCGGGGTTCGAGGGCACGCTGACCGGGCTCGGGGCGCTCCCCGGCGACGGCGCACCGACCCTCGTCATGGCCGTGGTCCGCTACCAGAACCTGTTCAACACGGTGGGCGACACCCAGATCATCGTGACGACCGGGGAGTGAGTCCGGCACGCGCTCCCCGGCCCCGCTGATCCCTGCCCCGCGTCGGCGACGTCGAGCCCGGCGCGACTACCGCGTAACCCTTCCCTAGCCGTCGGTCGCCGGTTACACTAAGAGTGTGGCTAACGTCGAAACCCAAGACCAGCCCCCGGCCGGGCGGATCGTCCTCACCTACGAGGATTACTGCGCGCTGCCTGACGACGGTCGCCGGTACGAAATCGTCGAGGGAGAGCTGGCCGTGACACCTTCCCCGCGCCGCGCGCACCAGCGGTTCTCTGGAAATCTTTTTGCTATCTTGCATGCTCACGTCCGCGAGCACGACCTCGGTGAGGTGTATGTCGCCCCCTTCGACGTGATCCTCGAAAACACCTCCATCGTCGTTCCCGACTTGCTTTTTGTCTCACGCGATCGACTCGGCATCGTCTCGGAACGCGGCGTCGAGGGCGCGCCGGACTTGATCGTGGAGGCCCTCTCGTCCGGCACTGCCCGCAGGGACCGCGTGGAAAAGGCGCAGCTCTATGCTCGCCACGGGGTGCCCCACTATTGGCTGGCGGACCCGGATGGCCGAGCGATCGAAACTTTTGAACTGACCGAAGGGCGCTATCATCAGACTGGCGGCCTCGCCGGTGAGACAAACTTTACTCCGTCGCTTTTTCCTGGCCTCACGATCCCCCTTCGCTCCCTGTGGGAGTAGCATCACTCCCGCTCTCAGTTCCTGAGCTCGTCGCGGGTCCTGACGGGCCCCGGGCCGCTCGCTGATGACGCCCCGCCACCCACGGTTCACGCCGGCCTCGCGGGCCTCGCTACAATGACCATCAAGGCGGTGCGCGGCGTCCACGACATCCTGCCGGCGGAGGCCGCCACGTGGCAGCACGTGGAGGCGACCGCGCGCCGGGCGTTCGAGGCGTACGGCTACCGCGAGATCCGCCTGCCGATCTTCGAGCGGACGGAGCTGTTCGCGCGCGGCATCGGCGAGGTCACCGACATCGTCCAGAAGGAGATGTACACGTTCGTGGACCGCACGGGCGAGTCGCTCACGCTCCGGCCGGAGGCGACGGCCTCCAAGCTCCGGGCGTACATCGAGCACGGTCTGCACGTGCAGCCCAAGCCCGTGCGCCTCTACACGATGGGCCCCATGTTCCGCTACGAGCGGCCCCAGGCCGGACGCTACCGCCAGTTCCATCAGATCAACGCCGAGGCGCTCGGCGAGCAGCACCCGGCGCTCGACGCCGAAGTCATCGCGATGCTGATCGAGTTTTTCCGCGCCCTCGGGCTGGCCGACCGCCTGCAGCTCGAGCTCAACTCGATCGGCGACGCGGCGTGCCGGCCCCGGTACCGGGAGCGGCTCGTCGGCCATCTTCGCCAGCACGCCGCGCGGCTCTGCGAGGAGTGCCGCGACCGGACCGAGAAGAACCCGCTGCGCGCGCTCGACTGCAAGAAGGCCGAGTGCCGCCCGGTCCTCGACGCGGCGCCGGCGCTCGCCGACTCCCTCTGCGAGGCGTGCGCCGGCCATTTCGCCCGGGTACGGCGCTACCTCGAGGCGATGAGCCTCGCGTACGCGATCAACCCCCGGCTCGTGCGCGGGTTCGACTACTACGTGCGCACCACGTTCGAGCTCACCACGACGCACCTGGGCGCCCAGAACGCCGTGGCCGGCGGCGGCCGGTACGATGGGCTCATCGAGCGGCTCGAGGGCCCGCCGGAGGCGGGGATCGGATTCGCGATCGGCATGGAACGCGTCGTGCTGCTGCTCGGGAGCACCGTCGAGGCCCCGAAGCCCGTGGCGCTGCTCATCCCGCTCGGCGAGGCCGCGCTGGCGCGCCTGCTGCCGGTCGCCCAGGCGGTCCGCGCCCGCGGGGTCCAGGTGGACCTCGGCTACGGCCAGCGCAAGCTCCGCGCCGAGCTCGAGCGCGCGAACAAGCTCGGCGTGGCCTACGCGGTCATTGTGGGGGACGCCGAACTGGAGCGCGGAGAAGCGATCGTGAGGGAGATGAAGTCGGGGGCCCAGCGCACGGCGCCGCTCGCGGACCTCGCCGCCGAGCTCCTGGTGCTGGGAGGCCGGGTGTGAGGTCGCGCGGTGCATAGCTACCGGACGCACACGTGCGGCGAGCTCCGACGGGAGCACGTGGGCACCACGGCGCGGCTCTCAGGCTGGGTCCACAGAAAGCGCGACCACGGCAGCCTCCTGTTCATCGACCTGCGGGACCACTACGGGATCACCCAGTGCGTCCTCGACGGCTCGAGCCCGCACTTCAAGGCGGCCGAAGGCCTGCGGCTGGAGAGCGTGATCACGGTGACGGGCACCGTCGTGCCGCGCGCTCCCGAGGCGGTCAACCCGAAGCTCGCGACCGGGGAGATCGAGCTCGCGGTCGCCGACCTGGCCGTCCAGTCGTGGGCCGAGCCCCTGCCGCTCCAGGTCAACAGCGACACCGAGTTCCCCGAAGAGACGAGGCTCCGCCACCGCTTCCTCGACCTGCGGCGCGAGACCCTCCACCGCAACGTCGTGCTCCGGAGCCGCGTGATCGCCTCCATCCGCCGGCGGATGATCGCGGCGGGCTTCACCGAGTTCCAGACGCCGATCCTGACCTCGAGCTCGCCCGAAGGGGCGCGGGACTACCTGGTGCCGAGCCGCGTGCATCCCGGGAAGTTCTACGCGCTGCCCCAGGCGCCGCAGCAGTTCAAGCAGCTCCTGATGACCGCCGGCTTCGACCGCTACTTCCAGATCGCGCCGTGCTTCCGCGACGAGGACGGGCGCGCGGACCGCTCGCCGGGGGAGTTCTACCAGCTCGACTTCGAGATGTCGTTCGTGACCCAGGAGGACGTCTTCGCGGCGATCGAGCCGGTGCTCCACGGCGTCTTCGAGGAATTCGGCAACGGCGCGGCGGTGACGCCGCCGCCGTTCCCGCGCCTCCCGTTCGACGAGTCCATGGCGAAGTACGGCACCGACAAGCCCGACCTCCGGAACCCGCTGCTGATCGCGGAGGTCACCGAGATCTTCCGCGGCTCCGAGTTCGCCGTGTTCGCCCAGGCGGTCGCGGGCGGCGCGGTGGTGCGCGCGGTGCCGGCGCCACGGGGCGCCGGGCAGCCGCGGAGCTTCTTCGACAAGCTCGGCCAGTGGGCTCGCGCCGAGGGGGCGCCGGGGCTCGGCTACGTGGTGTTCTCCGGAGACACGGCGAAGGGGCCGCTCGCGAAGTTCCTCGACACCGACCATGTCGGGCGGCTCAGGGCGGCGGCCGGCGCCGGCGACGGGGATGCCCTCTTCTTCGTGTGCGACAAGAAGCCGGCGGCGGAGAAGCTTGCCGGCCGGGCGCGGACGAAGCTCGGCGAGGAGCTGGGGCTCCTCGAGGCGAACGCGTTCCGCTTCTGCTGGATCACCGATTTCCCGATGTACGAGTGGAACGAGGACACGAAGAAGGTCGAGTTCAGCCACAACCCGTTCTCGATGCCTCAGGGCGGGTTGGACGCCCTGGAGGGCCAGGATCCCCTGACCATCAAGGCGTACCAGTACGACATCGTCTGCAACGGCGTCGAGCTCTCGAGCGGCGCGATCCGCAACCACCGCCCGGACATCATGTACAGGGCGTTCGCGCTCGCGGGCTACGGGAAGGACGAGGTCGAGGCGCGCTTCGGCGGGATGCTGAACGCCTTCCGGTACGGCGCCCCACCGCACGGCGGCTCGGCGCCCGGCATCGCCCGCATCGTGATGCTCCTCGCCGGCGAGACGAACATCCGCGAGGTCATCGCGTTCCCGATGAACCAGCAGGCCCAGGACCTCCTGATGCAGGCGCCCGCCCCCGTGCCCCCGGAGCGGCTCCGCGAGCTCCACATCACGCTGGATCTCCCGCCCGAATGATAAACTTGACCGAAGGGACCTCCAGGAGTTGAGCGAAGTCACGACGATCACCCGACGTCTCTCGATCGCCCCCGACGTCGACCTGAGCCATCTCCTCGGGCGCAACGACGACCACCTCCGGACGCTCGAGCACGAGCTCGACGTCCGCGTCATCGCCCGCGGCCACGACATCACGCTGAAGGGCGACGAGCGCCAGGTGCGGAAGGCCGAGCACGCGCTCGTCCAGCTCGCGGAGCTCGTCAGATCCGGCGCGCCGCTCCGCGCGGTCGAGGTCCGTGCCGCGCTCCGGATGCTGGCGGACGACGAGCACGCGGATCTGAAATCGGTCTTCGCCGACGCGATCCCGGTGCCGTCACGCAAGAAATGGATCGCGCCGAAGACCGTGGGCCAGAAGCGGTACGTGGACGCGATCCGCGAGCACGATATGGTCTTCGCCATCGGACCCGCGGGGACGGGGAAATCGTTCCTGGCTGTCGCCATGGCGGTGTCCGCCCTGATGAAGCGGGAGGTCGCGCGGATCGTGTTGACCCGGCCCGCCGTGGAGGCCGGGGAGCGCCTCGGGTTCCTGCCGGGCGACCTCTACGAGAAGGTCCACCCCTACCTGCGCCCCCTCTACGACGCGCTCTACGACATGCTCGAGGCGGAGAAGGTCCAGAGCCTCGTGGAGAAGGGCGCGATCGAGATCGCCCCGCTGGCGTACATGCGGGGCCGCACGCTCAACGACTCCTTCATCATCCTCGACGAGGCGCAGAACAGCACGGCCGAGCAGATGAAGATGTTCCTGACGCGCCTCGGGTTCAACTCGAAGATGGTGATCACCGGCGACATCACGCAGGTGGACCTGCCGGCCTCCCGCGGTTCTGGGCTGATCGAGGTCCAGGGGGTGCTCCAGGACGTGGAGGGCATCCGGTTCGTCTACTTCGACGACGGGGACGTGGTCCGCCACCAGCTCGTGTCCGCGATCGTCCGCGCGTACGACGCCTGGGACGCGCGGAGCCGCGATAACGGGAGAGCCCCGGACGGGATCGCCGCCGACGGCGCCTGATGACGGCGGCGGTCGTGAATCGGCACTCGCGCGTGACCGTTTCGGCCGCGCGGCTCGCGCGGGCCGCCCGGCGCGCGCTTGCGGCGGTGGGCCGGCCCGCCGGCCGGGTCGATGTCCTCCTCGTGGGCGATGCCGCGATCCGGCGCCTGAACGGCACGTACCGCGGCGTGCCGCGCCGCACCGACGTCCTCGCGTTCCCGCTCGAAGTCCCCGGCGCGCCGGGCTCTCTCGTCGGCCAGATCGTGATCTCGGTGGACACCGCGCGGCGCCAGGCGCGCCGGCTGGACGTGCCGCTGGCGTTCGAGCTCGAGCTCCTGGTCACCCACGGCGTTCTCCACGCGGTGGGCTACGACGACCGCGACCCGGTGGAGGCGGGTTTGATGCACGCGCGGGAGCGGCAGATCCTCTCCGCCGGCCGGCGGCGATTGCCGGCGCGGTTGTGGCGGGGGCTTCTGACATGAGCAAGGACATGCGGAAACGGGCGGGGTTCGTGTCGCTGATCGGCCGTCCGAACGCGGGCAAGTCCACGCTGCTGAACCGCCTCGTCGGGGAAAAGCTCGCGATCGTCTCGCCGCGCCCGCAGACCACCCGCAACCGGATCACCGGCATCAAGAACCTGCCCGGCGCCCAGATCGTCTTCGTGGACACGCCCGGCCTCCATCCGGGCGCGGGCAAGCTGGGCGCCTTCATGCTGAAGACCGCGCAGCGCGCGGTCGAGGACGTGGACCTCGTCTGCCTCGTGGTGGATGCGACCGAGCGCGCCGGGCCTGACGATCTCGTCCTGGGCCCGCTGCGTGGTTACCGCGGGCCGGTCTTCTGCGCGCTGAACAAGGCCGACCTCGTTCGCCCCAAGGGCCGGATGCTTCCCCTCATCGAGACGTGGCGCCGTGCGCACCCCTTCCGTGACATCGTCCCGGTGTCCGCGCTCGGCGGGACCAACTGCGACCGCCTGCTCGCGCTGATCGTCGGGGTGCTGCCGGAGCATCCGCCATACTTCCCCGAGGACGCCACGAGCGACCAGCCCGAGACGTTCTACGTGGCGGAGGTCATCCGCGAGAAGATCTTCCACCTCACGCATCAGGAGGTGCCGTACGCCGCGGCGGTGCGCGTCGAGGAGCTCATTGAGCGGACGACGTCCGAGTGTCTCTACATCCGGGCGACGGTCTTCGTCGAGCAGGAGTCTCAGAAGGGGATCCTCATCGGCAAGGCCGGGGCCGCGCTCAAGCGGATCGGGACCGCTGCCCGAGTCGACCTCGAGGCGTTCTTCGGGATCAAGGTGTTCCTCGAGCTCAGGGTGGACGTGCGCCGGCACTGGCGCCGCGACGACAGGGCGCTGCGAGAATTCGGCTTCATGCTGACGTCCTGATGGGGCTCGGCCGGTCCGCAGCGGTCGTGATCGGCTCCTTCCCGCTTGGCGAGAGCGATCGTGTGGTCACGTTCTACTCGCGCGACTTCGGCAAGATCCGCGGGGTCGCCAGGGCCTCGCGGCGGATCAGGTCGCGCTTCACGGGCGCGCTGGAGCTCCTCACGCTCGGCGAGCTCGTCTTCTTCGATACGGGCCGGAGCGAGCTGGTCCAGATCGACCACTTCGACATCGTCCGTCCGTTCGACAGGATCCGCGAGGATCTCGAGCGGTTGGGCCAGGCGTCGTGGATCGTGGAGTGCGTGGCCAGGCTGACCGCCGACCACGACCGCCACGCGGCGCTCTACGGGCTCCTCGTCCGGAGCCTCCGCGCCCTCGAAGGGCCGGCACGGCCCGAGCGGGTCGCGGTCTGCTTCGGCGTCCGGAGCCTCGACGCACTCGGCCACCGGCCGCGCCTCGACGCATGCACCGTCTGCGGCCGCGCCTACCCGTTCCCGCGCGCGTCCTTCGGCCCGGGCGGCGTGGTCTGCGAGGCGTGCGCGCGCCGGGAGGGGGGGCTGCCGGCGGTGTCCGGCGCGGCGGTCGCGGCGCTCGGCCGGCTCCGGGCGGCGCGCTGGGAGGAGGCGCTCGCCGCGCCGCTCGGCCGGACCGAGGGCGAGCTCGTCACCCTGCTCGAGATCCAGATGTCGCGATTGATCGGCCAACCGCCGCGCACGATCAAGTTCCTGCGCGAACTTCGACGGCTCGGGCCCACGTCAGGAGGACAGGGATGAACGTGCAAGT
Organism: Candidatus Methylomirabilota bacterium; assembly: GCA_038066295.1. Classification (GTDB taxonomy): domain Bacteria; phylum Methylomirabilota; class Methylomirabilia; order Rokubacteriales; family CSP1-6; genus JACPCG01. The sequence goes on from JBBTPF010000035.1 coordinate 10,261, forward strand.
GCGAGCCGCAGGCGAGGTGAGTCGATGAGCATGGCAGGGCGAGCCGCAGCCGCAGGCGAGGTGAATCTATGAACGTGGCAGGGCGAGACGCGGCCGCAGGCGAGGTGAGTCTATGAACGTGGCAGGGCGAGACGCGGCCGCAGGCGAGGTGAGTCTATGAACATGGACGTCATCGTCTCGCTGTGCAAGCGGCGGGGATTCGTCTTCCAGTCGAGCGAGATCTACGGTGGGACGGGGTCATGCTGGGACTACGGGCCACTCGGCGTCGAGCTGAAGAACAACGTGAAGCGCGCGTGGTGGCGCGATAACGTGCACCTGCGCCCCGACCTCGTGGGGCTCGACGCCTCGATTCTCATGCATCCGGCCGTGTGGAAGGCGAGCGGGCACGTGGACCACTTCACCGATCCGATGGTGGACTGCAAGGCGTGCCAGCGGCGGTTCCGCGCCGACAAGCTCGACGAGCAGCCGTGGACGCATTACTGCCCGGCGACCAAGGGCAACCGGTTCGAGGTGCCCGCGGGCGAACCCTGCAAGCACTGCGGCGACCGCCGGGCGGTCTGTCCCGAGTGCGGCAAGGGCGAGCTGACACCGCCGCGGCAGTTCAACCTCATGTTCAAGACCTTCATGGGGCCGGTCGAGGAGGACGCGGCCGTCACGTACCTCCGCCCGGAGACGGCGCAGGGCATCTTCGTCAACTTCGACAACGTGCTCCAGTCCATGCGACTCAAGCTCCCGTTCGGCGTCGGGCAGATCGGCAAGGCATTCCGCAACGAGATCACGCCGGGCAACTTTGTGTTCCGGACGCGCGAGTTCGAGCAGATGGAGATCGAGTTCTTCGTCAACCCGAACGACACGGTCGACGGCCGTCCAGCCGACGAGGTCTGGCACGATCGCTGGATCGAGGAGCGCTTCGCCTGGTACCAGCGCTACGGCATCCGGGCCGAGAACCTCCGGTTACGCGAGCACGAGAAGTCGGAGCTCGCCCATTACGCCAAGCGCACGGCTGACATCGAGTACAAGTTCCCGATGGGCTGGAGCGAGCTCGAGGGGATCGCCAACCGTACGGACTTCGACCTCACGCAGCACGCCCGGCTCAGCGGGAAATCGCTCACGTTCTTCGATGAGGAGCGGAAGGCGCACGTCGTGCCCTACGCGATCGAGCCCTCGGCCGGCGCCGACCGCTCCGCGCTGGCGTTCCTCGTGGACGCCTATCGCGAGGAGGAAGTGCGCGGCGAGAAGCGCGTGCTGCTGCGGCTCCACCGCGACCTGGCGCCGATCAAGATCGCGGTGCTGCCGCTCCTCAAGAAGCGGGGCGACATCGTCGCGACGGCCCACGAGTTGCGTTCGCAGCTCGCCCGTCACTGGGTGAGCGTCTACGACGACACGGCCGCCATCGGCCGCCTCTATCGGCGCCAGGACGAGGTCGGCACGCCCTACTGCGTGACCGTGGACGTCCAGACCGTGGGCGACGCCGAGAAAGGCGAAACCGGCGACCGGAAGGCGACGATTCGGGAGCGGGACTCGATGGACCAGATCCGCGTGCCGATCGCCGACCTCGTGTCGGTCTTCCGTGAGCTGTTCGACGGCGCCGCGTGGTCCGCGGTGGCCGGGCGCTACCCGGCCGCCAAGAGCAGGTAGGGCCCGCCCTGCGACCTACGGGCTCGGCGGTGCCAGGCGCTGGCCGGCGCCGGCGCACGAGACCGCTGGCTCGGTGCCCTTCAGGAACGCCATCGGGACCGGACGCACGCACTCGCCCGACAGGTCCTCATCCACGAGCAGCGTCACGACGCGGTCGGGGACCGGGAAGTCGTCCTTCGGGCTGTCGCCGAGGACCTTGCCCATGTATGCGACCCAGATGGGCGCCGCCACGCGCGAGCCCGTCTCGTCGCGCCCGAGGCTCCGCGGCCGGTCGTAGCCGACCCACACCCCCGTCGCGAGGCTCGGCGTGAACCCGATGAACCAGGCGTTCGAGTAGTCGTTGGTGGTCCCGGTCTTCGCGGCGATCGGGCGCCCGAGCACCCTGGCGCCCCGGCCCGTGCCGCGCTCGACGACGCCGCGCAGCATGTGCGTGATGAGGTACGCGGTCTCGTGCGACAGCGCTTCGCGCCCCTCGGGCACGTGCTCTTCCAGGAGCTTGCCGTGAGCGTCGGTGACGTAGCGGATCGTCACGGGCGGCATCCACACGCCCCGGTTCGCGAGCGCGCTGTACGCGGACGTGAGCTCGATCAGCGCCAGATCCGAGGTGCCGAGCGCCAAGCTCAGGTTGACGTCGAGCGGGCTCGTGATGCCGAGCCGGCGCGCCACCTGGACCGTCCGGTCGAGGCCGACCCGCTCCTGGAGCTTGACGGTCACGACGTTCACCGACTCCTCGACCGCCTGCTGGAGCGTCGTCGAGCCGCGGAACTTCCGGTCGTAGTTCTCGGGCTTCCACGGCTGGCCGTTCGGGCCCACCGCGTAGGACACGGGGGAGTCGTCGATGCGCGTCGCCGGCGTGAAGCCCGCCTCGAGCGCGGCGATGTAGACGAACGGTTTGAAGGCGGAGCCGGGCTGGCGTTTGGCCTGGACCGCGCGGTTGAACTCGCTCCGGAAGAAGTCGTAGCCGCCGACCATCGCCTTCACGAAGCCCGTCTGCGGTTCGAGCGTGACGACCGCGCCCTCGGGGCGCTCGCCCGGCCGCGCCTTGCCGGAGCGGCCCTCGAGCGCTTTCAGCCCCTCGCGGAGCGTCTGCTCCGCGGTGAGCTGCGTGGCGGGGTTGAGCGTCGTATAGACGTTCAGCCCGCCCTTGAAGACGAGGTCGGCGCCGTACCGCGCCTCGAGCGTCTGCTGGACGTGGTCGAGGAAGTATTGGCCGGTGGTGCGGCGCCGCTCTGGCGGAATGAGGCCGAGGTCGGATTTCGCCAGCCGTTTCGCCTCGTCATCTTTCAGCGAGCCGTACTCCACGAGGCGCCGGAGCACGAGGTCGCGGCGGCGCTTGGCGGTTTCCCCGTGCTCGAACGGCGAGTAGCTCGTCGGTGCCCTGGGGAGGCCGGCGAGCAGCGCGGCCTCGCGCACGTTGAGCTCGGAGACCGACTTGCCGAAGTAGGTCCGCGCGGCGGCCTCGACGCCATACGCGCCCTGGCCGAAGTAGACCTGGTTCAGGTACATCTCGAGGATGCGGTCCTTGGGATAGCGTCGCTCCAGCTCGAGCGCGAGGACCGCCTCCTTCAGCTTGCGCTCGAGGCTCTTGTCGGGCGTCAGGAAGAGCACCTTCGTGAGCTGCTGCGTGATCGTGCTGCCGCCCTCCACGATCCGCCCGCGCCGGTAGTTCTGCACGATCGCGCGCGCGATGCCGATCGGGTCGAGGCCCCAGTGCGAGTAGAAACGACGGTCCTCCGTCGCGACGACGGCGTCCCGGAGGGCCTGCGGGATCTGGGCGAGCGGGACGAAGATCCGGCGCTCCACGTGGAGCTCGGTGAGCGGCTCGTCATTGTCGTCGTAGATCTTCGTGCCCTGGATGGGCTGAAGCGTCTCGAGGGCGGTGACCGACGGCAGCGAGCGCGGGAGGATCGTGAACGCCCAGAGTGCCGCGACGCCGCCCGCCGAGACGGTCAGGAGCGTCAGCACGCCGATCCCGATGAGCGACCGCCGGAGCCAGCGTCGCGCGAAGGACCGGCGCTCGGTGGGAGGGCGGGAGCCAGCACGCCTCTTCTTCGCGGCCATCCGACCCATTATACCGGCCGTGCCCGCGGATTGCGGGCCGCCGCGCCGGGCCTTCGTCGGACCCGGCCTTCGTCGTAGAATGAGACGCCCGAGCGATGACCATCAACGCGCACTCGCCGCTGCTCCGGGAGTTCGAGTGGCGCGGGCTCATCTCGGACGTCACGAGCCCGCGGGAGCTCGACGCCCATCTCGCGGAGGCTCCGCGCTCGATCTACTGCGGATTCGACCCGACCGCAGACAGCCTGCACGTGGGAAGCCTTCTGCCGCTCCTGGCGCTCCGGCGCGTCCAGCACGCGGGGCACCGCCCCATCGTGCTGATCGGCGGCGGCACCGGCCTGATCGGCGACCCGAGTGGCAAGGCGGGCGAGCGGGCGCTCAACCCGGAGGCGCAGGTGGCCGAGTGGGCGGACCGTCTCAAGCGACAGGCGGAGGGCTTCGTCGAGTGGACGGGCGGCGCCAATGCCGCGGTGCTCGTGGACAACTACGAGTGGCTGTCGAAGCTCGACGTGATTTCGTTCCTCCGCGACACGGGCAAGCACTTCTCGGTGGGTAGCATGATCGCGCGGGAGTCGGTCCGGGCCCGCATGAGCAGCGGCATCTCTTACACGGAGTTCAGCTACCAGGTTCTCCAGGCCTACGACTTCCTCTGCCTCTACCGGCGCTTCGGCTGCACGATGCAGATCGGCGGGAGCGATCAGTGGGGCAACATCACCGCCGGGACGGACCTCATCCGCCGGGTCGAGGGCGGGACGGGGTTCGGCCTCACGCTGCCGCTCGTCACGAAGACGGATGGGACGAAGTTCGGGAAGACCGAGAGCGGCACCGTCTGGCTCGATCCCGCGAAGACGTCGCCCTACGAGATGTACCAATTCTGGCTGAACACGGCGGACGCCGACGTCGTCGCGTTCCTGAAGTACTTCACCTTCCTCACGCGCGACGGGGTCGCGACCCTCGAGGCCGAGGCGCGGCGCCATCCTGAGCGGCGCGAGGCGCAGCGCTCGCTGGCTCGAGAGGTGACCCGCCTCGTCCACGGCGCCGAGGCGGCTCGGGAGGCCGAGGAGATCAGCAGGTCCCTGCGCAGCGGGGCCGCAGCCTCCCTGCGTCCTGATCAGGACAAAGGCGTCCCCGGAGCTCTGCTCCCTCGAGAGGCGGCTGCCTGGCCCCTATGGAAGGTGCTTCGGGAAGCAAACTGTGTTCCGTCGACGTCAGAGGCCCGGCGACTGATCCAGCAGGGCGGCGTCGAAGTTGACGGTCAGAGAGCGGTCGACGCGAACGCGGTGTTGTCGCCCGGGGGGCACACGGTAAAATTGGGTAAGCGCCGGGTCCTTCGTCTCCTCATCGAGAGGTCTTAGCGCGAAAGCCATGGCGCGAAAAATCTTGGCGCGACGCGAGAAGAGTTCTTCCCCCGCCGCCGTGCCCCAAGGCGCCAGGGACGCCCGCCTGGGCGGAACGACCTGGATTGGACCTGGATTGACCTGGATCTGCGGTTCAGACACTACGAGTAACCTGAGTAACCCGTAAAAGACGTCTCATC
>JBBTPF010000036.1:0-5144 GCA_038066295.1 Candidatus Methylomirabilota bacterium
TCACGGCGACGAAGGGCTGGGCCCGCCGCTCGCTCCGGTTGTGGATCGCGCGCGCCACCAGCTCCTTGCCCGTGCCGCTCTCGCCCGTGATCAGGACGGTCGTGGGCGTGTCGGCGATCCGCGTGACGAGCTGGTAGATCTTCACCATCTCCGCGTGCCGCCCGACGATGCCCTCGAAGCCCGCGCCGGCCGCGGCGTCGGGCGCGCTCCCGGCCAGGGCGGAGCGGAGGCACAGGACCTCGCGCTCGAGCGCGCGCTTCTCGAAGGCGCGCTCGGCGAGCAGCAGGATGTCGTCGACGTCGAACGGCTTCGTCAGGTAGTCGTAGGCGCCGCGCTTGAGCGCCTCGACCGCGGTGCGCACCTCGCGGACCGCGGTCGCGATCACGACCACGGTGGACGGATCCACCGCCTTCACGCGCGGGAGCACGTCGATGCCCGGCTCGCCGGGCATGCGCTGGTCGAGCATGACGAGATCCACGTCCCGGGCGCGCAGCACCTCGAGCGCTTCCTCGCCGTTCCGGGCCTCGAGGATCTCGCAGGTCTCCTCGAGAATCGCCCGGATGGAGGCCCGCACGCCTTCCTCGTCGTCGACGACGAGGACCGTGCCGCGGCGCCTGAGCTTCGGGGCCTCGGCGATCACGGCTGGCGGGAGCGTTCCATGACGAGGTACTCGCTCTTCCCGCCGCCGCCCGGCCGGTGGACGTAGACCAGCGTCCTCTCGCCGGGCTTGAGCTGCGCCAGCGCCTGGTAGAGCGCCCGCGGGTCGGCGACCGGCTTCCGCCCGACCTCGAGGACGACGTCGCCGCGGCGGAGACCCGCACGGTCGGCGGGGCTGCCGGGCACGACGTCGGTGACGTGGAGGCCGCTCGAGACGGGCAGGTTGAGCCGGAGCGCGGCCTCGCCGGTGAGCGGCTCCACGCTGAGCCCCCATCCCTCCTCGTCCTGTGCCGCCGCCGGGGCGGGCTCGTCGGAGGGCATCTCGCCGATCTTCACGTCGAGCCGCACGGGCCGCTTGTCGCGGATCACCGTGAGCCGCACCAGGTGCCCCGGCGCCACCGACGCGACGCGCCGCTGGAGCTCGGGGACCTCCTTGATCGGCCCGTCGTTGAGCTCGACGATCACATCGCCGGGCTTCATGCCGGCGGCCTCGGCGGGCCCGCCCTTCATGACGTCGGCGACCAGCACCCCCTCCCGCTCCTTCACACCGAAGCTCCCCGAGAGATCGTCGGTCACGTCCTGGATCGCGATGCCGAGCCAGCCCCGCACCACGCGGCCGGCGGCGATCAGCTGGCGCATCACGTCCTTCGCCTGGTTGATCGGGATCGAGAACCCGATGCCCTGTCCGGCCGCGACGATCGCGGTGTTCACGCCGATGACCTTTCCGTCGAGGTTCAGGAGCGGCCCGCCCGAGTTCCCGGGATTGATGGAGGCGTCGGTCTGGATGAAGTTCTCGTACTGCGTCACGCCGACGCGCGTGCGCGCCGTCGCGGAGATGATCCCGACCGTCACCGTGCGGTCCAGGCCGAAGGGGTTGCCGATCGCGATCGCCCACTGGCCGACGCGGAGCTGGTCGGAATCGCCGAGCTCCGCCGCGGGCAGCGGAGCGGGCGCGTCCACCTTCAGCACCGCGAGGTCGGTCTTCGGGTCGCGGCCCACGAGCTTCGCCGGGAACTTCCGCCCGTCCGAGAGACGCACGTTGATGTCCTGAGCGTTCTCGATCACGTGGTTGTTCGTCAAGACGTATCCTTTTGGATCCACCAGCACGCCCGAACCGCTCGCGCGGGCGTCCTCGCGCGGGCGGCGGCGGAAGAACCGCTCGTAGTACTCCTCGCCGAAGAACTCCTTGAACCGCTCCGGCGATTCCTCGCCCGCGCCGGGGAGCCCGCGCCTGGGCACCGTGCTCACGTTGACGACGGCCGGCGTGACGCGATCGGCGACGGCGCTGAACGCGTCCTCGAGCGCGCGGAGCACCGCGCGCGGATCGAGCTTCGGCTCGGCGCGCGGCTGCGCGAGCGCGGGGGCGGCGAGCAGCAGGATCGGCAGAACCGCGGCGAGGGCTCTCATCGGCGCCCGCATTCTACCGGCCCGCGCGAGGCTCCGCCAGCGGCACGAGCGCCAGCTCGAGCACGCGGCGCGTGGCGGCGGTGACGGGGGCCGCCGCGCCCCGCCGGATCCGCGCGACCCAGACGATCTCGCCTCCGGCCTCGACCACGGGCACGCGGCACCGCTCCCAGCGCGGCACCTTCGCGTCGATCAGGAGGTCCTTCAGCTTGCGCGAGCATCCGCCGAAGGGCGTCAAGCGGTCGCCGGCGCGCCGCGGGCGCACGACGAGCGCCGGCGGGAGCCGATCGGCGTCGAACGCGACGCGGTCCGGCTCGTCGGGGATCGCGTACCGCTCGGCGGCGGCGAGCGTCGCCTGGAGGGCCAGGCCGATCTCGGGAAGCTCGACGCGTCCCGGCACGCTCACGTCGCGCGGCTCGAGCGCGGGCAGCGGCGCCAGCGCCAGGCGCGCCCGCGGGCCGCTCACCTCGAGCGTCACGCCGCCCAGGCGGAACGGCCGCCGGGGCGGCGGGGCGGCGAGGACCCGGCGCAGGCCGCGATGCGCCCAGGCGCGGAGCGGCGCCTGGCTGCCGAGCCGCCCGGCGGCCTGGCGCAACACCTCGGCGGCCACCTGGCGCGGGAGCGCCCGGAGCGGTCCCAGCGCGAGCGTGACGGCACCGGCCTCCCACGCGGCGAGGCGCTCGAGCTCGGCGGTCGCCACGCGATCGAGCGCCGAGACCGCGTCGCGCGCGAGCGCTGCGACCCGCGCGAGCGCCGTCGCGATCTCGGGGTTGTACGACCCGGCGAGCAGGGGCAGCAGCTCGTGGCGGACGCGGTTGCGCAGGAACTTCGGGTCCTGGTTGGAGGGGTCCTCCACCCACGGCAACCGGGCGCGGCGGAGCTCGGCGACGAGCTCCCGGCGGCGGCAGTCGAGGAGCGGGCGGACGACGCGGCCACGCACGGGCGGGATCCCCGCGAGACCGCGCACCCCCGCGCCCTCGAGCAGTCGCATCAGGACCGTCTCGGCCTGGTCGTCGGCGGTGTGGGCGAGCGCGATCCGCTGGGCCCCGAGGCGGTCGGCGCGCGCCTCGAGCGCCGCGTAGCGCGCCGCGCGCGCCGCGGCCTCGAGCGAGCCGCGTGGGTCCACGGTGACCGTCGCGACCTCCACCGGGACGGCGAGCCGCGCGCCCAGGGCGCGAACGAGCTCGGCGTCGCGCGCCGAATCGGGACGGAGCCCGTGGTCCACGTGGAGGACGTGGAGCGTGAGGCGCCACCGGGGCGCGAGCGCCGCGAGGAGGTGCAGCAGGGCGACGGAATCGGCGCCGCCCGAGACGCCGACCAGGACGGTTTCGCCGCCCGCGAGCATCGCGTGGCGGCGAACGGTGCGCTCGAGCCGGTCCCGCAGGGCCAACCGCCTACCCGCCCTGGAGCCCCACCCAGACCTCGCCGTCCTCGAAGTGCTCCTTCTTCCAGACGGGCACCGTGCGCTTGAGCGTGTCGATCGCGTGCCGGCACGCCTCGAACGCTTCTCCGCGGTGCGCGGCCGACACCGCGATGAGGACGCTCGCCTCGCCGATCTCGAGCCGCCCGACGCGGTGGAGCATCGCCACGCGTTTCACCGAGGGCCAGCGCGCGCGGATCCCCTCGCCGATCGCGCGCATCTTGGCCTCGGCCATGGGCGCGTGCGCCTCGTACTCGAGGAACTTCCCCGGGCGCCCGCCCGTCTCGTTCCGCACGACGCCGGAAAAGACGACGATGCCGCCGGCGCCCGGATCGTCCACGGCCGCGGCGACGGCGTCGGGCGAAAGGGGGGATTCGACGACGCGGTACATGTCGTCGCCGGCGCCCCCGCTCACGGGCGGAAACAGGCAGAGCTCGTCGCCGGGCGAGAGCCGGTGCTCCGGGGGCACGTACTCCTGACCGACGGCGAACAGCGTGAAGGGGCGGTACCGCGCGAGCTCGGGGTGGCGCTCCGCGATGGCCGCCCACGCCGTCTCGACGGTACCGCCCTCGGGAAGATCGAGGTCGAGCTGGTCCCGCCCCGCGGCTTCACGGTACCGGGCGAAGAGGCGGACCCGGACGCGCACGGCGAGGGCGGCTTCTAGAACCGGTGGGACTGGCCGCAGCCGCAGCTCGACTTCACGTTCGGGTTCTTGATCGCGAACCCCGCGCCCATCATGGTGTTGTCGACGAAGTCGATCTCGCTGCCGGCGAGATAGGGCGCGCTCGCCTTGTCGATGTAGACCCTGATGCCCTGGGCCTCGACCACGTCGTCGTCGGGGGCCGGCTGGTCTTCCCAGCCGAGCTCGTAGGACATGCCGGAGCAGCCGCCGCCCACGATGCGGACCCGGAGCCCCCACTCGGGCTTGCCTTCCTCCAGGCGGAGCTCCGAGATCTTCTTCGCCGCCGTCTCAGTCACCGTAACCATTCGATCCTCCCGGATTGGCGAGAGTAATTGTTCGACCCTGATGCGATCATCCTATCACAGGATTCCACCGGCGGGCAGCAGCGTGAGCTCCTCGAGCGACGCCCCCGGCGGCATCGAGACCATCAGCACGACCGCGCGCGCGACGTCCTCGGGCCGCAGCATGCGCGCCCGGTCGGGCCCCTTCGGCATCGCGTCCCAGAGGGGCGTGTCCACGGCGCCGGGCACGAGCACGCCGACGCGCACGCCCTCGGCGCGGACCTCCTCGCGGAGCACCCGGCTCCAGGCGACGACGCCCGCCTTCGTCGCCGCGTAGGCGGCGGCACCGGGGATGAAGCGCTGTGCGGCCACGGAGGCGACGTTCACGATCGTTCCACGGCGCTGGTGGAGCATCACCGGCAGGACGGCGCAGCAGCAGACCATCACCGCGCGGAGGTTCACCGCGAGCATCGGGTCCCAGTCGGCGGGCTTCGTCCCGGCCACGGGGCCGAAGGACGCCGTGCCCGCGTCCGTCACCAGCACGTCCAGGCGGCCGAACTCGGCGACCGTCTGCTCCACGAGCGCCGCGACCGCGGCGTCCTGCGTGACGTCGGTGGGGATCGCGAGCGCCCGCCCGCCCCCGCTCCTGATCGCGGCCGCCGCCTCGGCGAGCTGCTGGCGCGAGCGCGCGGCCAGCACG
>JBBTPF010000037.1:0-2424 GCA_038066295.1 Candidatus Methylomirabilota bacterium
AGGACGGTCCGCGCGCGCTCGTTCGGATGGTCCACGACCAGCGCCACCTCGGCGGCCATGAAGAGCCCAGGCGCCTCGGGGGCGAGCCTGAACCGCACGAAGTGGACGGCGGAGAGCTTGCCGCGCTCCTCGTCGGAGTGGCCCCCCTCGAAGTCGCCGACGCTGACGTGCGGGCCGACCGTCAGCTTCACGTAGTCGCGCGTGTCGATGCCGAGGAGCTTGTCGAGCACCGGCTTGACCTGCGCGGCGTCGGTGATCTCGATCAGCAGCGTCGCCGCGAGCCCGCCCGGCCGCGGCAGGAGGCCGTTGTAGACGGCGACTTCCTCGGCGATCTTCGCGTCGTCCACGATGCGCTCGGTCCGGATCATCTCCTGGATCTGGAACCAGACCGTCTCGCGATTCTCGAAGACGAACGTGAGGTACCGGCCCACCTGCACGCGGCGCGGCGTCTTCAGCTCGATGATCGCTCGCCGCCGCGCCTCGCGGACCTTTTCGTACTCGACGAGGTTCAGGATTTCCGAGGGCTCCAGGGGCTTCATCGGTGTCAGTCCTCGAGCCCGTACGCCGACGCGAGGATCTCGATCGGATGCTTCGCCTTCCGGCCGGTCCCCTGCTCGATCTGGAGCGCGGCCAGCGGGCAATCCGTCGCCGTCACCGGGGCGCCGGCGCTCGCGATCGCCTCGAAGAGCGGCTTCGCCACCTGGAGCGAGAGCTGGTAGTACTCCTTCTTGAAGCCCCACGTGCCGTCCACCGCGGAGCACTTCTCCACCACGTTCACGGTCGCGCCCGGGATGGCGCGCAGCACGTCCGCCGACTTCACGCCGATGTTCTGGGCGCGCAGGTGGCACGGCACGTGATAGGTGATCGGGCCGACCGGCCGCGTGAAATTCGTATCGAGCCGGCCGTCGGCGTGGAGCCCCGCGAGATACTCGAAGAGGTCGCGCGTGCTCCGGCCGACGAGCTTCGCGTCCTCCGTGCCGTCGAGCCACGGATACTCCTGTTTCAGCATGTAGCTGCACGTCGGCCCGGGCACCACGATCTCGCGCCCCTCGCGGACGGCGGCCGCGAGGCTCTTCACGTTCTCGCGGATGAGGGCCTTCGCCTCGTCCACCGCGCCGCCGTCGAGGTACGGCATCCCGCAGCAGCGCTGCGGCGGCAGCGAGACGTCCACGCCGTTGCGCTCGAGCACGCGCACCGCCGCCCGGCCGATCCCCGGTTCGTTGTACTCGACCGTGCACGTCGCGAAGAACGCGATTTTTCTCTCGGCGGCTTGCTTGGCCGCGGGGCGGGACTTGAACCAGGACGAAAACGTGCGGCGGTGGAACTTCGGGAGGTTGCGGTCCTTGTGGATGCCGGCCACGGCCTGCATGACGGCGCGGAGCACCGCGAGCCCGTTCAGCCAGTTCGACAGCGGCGCCGCCAGGCTCCCGAGCTTGCCGACCAGGTCCGCGTTGCCGAGCATCCGGTCCTGGACGGTGACGCCGCTCTTCCGCGCCTCGGCCGCGCGGGCGCGCAGCATGAGTCGCGGGAAGTCCACCTCCCAGCGGTGCGGCGGCGTGTACGGGCAGTGGTTGTAACAGAGCTTGCACTGGTAGCAGAGATCCACGACTTCCTTGACGTCGGCCGCCGGGAGCTTCTCCACGTCGCCGTCCACCGCGTCCACGTCGAGCCGGTCGAACATGACCTTGAACGACGGGCAGAGCGGCAGGCAGCGGCGGCAGCCGGCGCAGATGTCGTAGACCCTGCGCAGCTCCTTGTCGACGCTGCCGGGATCCCAGAACTCCGGCGCCTTGATGTCGAGCGTTCCCATGATGTGGTCAGCTATCGGTCGTGTGGGTGACGGAGGGCCGGCGCCGGCCCTCCGTCACAACGCGGCGCGAGAGCTAGATCGCCTCCGCGGGCTCCTTGCCGGCGATCTGCTGCAGTCCCTTGTTGAACCGGCCCGCGTGCGATTTCTCCGCCTTGGCGAGCGTCTCGAACCACTCGGCGAGCTCGGCGAACCCTTCCTCGCGCGCGGTCTTCGCCATGCCGGGGTACATCTGCGTGTACTCGTACGTCTCGCCCACGACCGCCGCCTTGAGGTTCTTCTCGGTCTTGCCGATCGGCTCGCCCGTCGCGGGATCGCCGACTTCCTTCAGGTAGTCGAGGTGGCCGAAGGCGTGGCCCGTCTCGGCGTCCGCCGTGTCCTTGAAGAGGCCCGCGATGTCGGGGAAGCCCTCGATGTCCGCGACACGCGCGAAGTAGAGGTAGCGGCGGTTCGCCTGCGACTCGCCCGCGAATGCCTCCTTGAGGTTCTCGAAGCTCCTGGTGCCCTTGAGGCTCTTGCCTGCCATGTCTCAGCTCCTCCTTTGTCCCTTGACGGGGGTTCGACCGGTCTGCCGGCGGCACGCGCCGCAGCGGCCGTAGTACTCGGTCCGGTGGTTC
>JBBTPF010000038.1:0-2365 GCA_038066295.1 Candidatus Methylomirabilota bacterium
CCGCGCTCCGCGGGCCCCCGTCCGCCTCCACGGGTTGTTCACGAATAATCCAGACTAGGCACGCGTCAGCCCTTCAAGCGCGCGAGGCCCGGCCCCGCGAAGCCACCTCCCGAGGCTGATCAGGGCGAGCCCGAGGCTCACGCGCGCGGGCACGCGCGGCAGGCGGGCGCCGCCCTTCCGGAGGAGCGCCTGCACCGCGGCCTCAGCCCGTGCCCGGGCGAGCCGGTCCTCGGCCAGGATCTCGAGCGCGTAGATGTTGATGTCCATGCCCCGCATGATCGCCCTCGATGATCAATCAGGAAAATCAATTGTTATTATGATTCTCATCAGATATTTTTTGAGATCATGACCCTCCGACTCACCCACCTCGAGACGCTGAGCGCCGTCGCCCGCCACGGGTCGTTCTCCCGCGCGGCGCGCGAGCTCCACCTCACCCAGCCGGCGGTCAGCATGCAGGTGCGCCAGCTCGAGCGCGAGCTCGGCCTGCCGCTCCTCGAGCGCGTCGGCAAGCGCGCGTTCCCGACGAAGGCGGGCGAGCTGCTGCTGGCCCACGCCGGCCGCGCGCTGCGCGAGCTGGAGAACGGGGTGCAGCTCGTCCAGCAGCTCCGCGGGATCGTCGCGGGGCGGATCCGGCTCGGCACGAGCGCGTCCTTCTCGATCTACCTGCTGCCGCCGGCGCTCCGGCGGCTCCGGGCGCGCTACCCGCGGACGGAGCTGGTCGTCGTCACCGGCAACGCGCCGGAGATCGCGCGGGCCGTGGTGCAGAACGAGCTCGACCTCGGGATCGTGAGCCTGCCCGTGCGCGAGCGGGAGCTCGCGGTCACGCCGTTCTACCGGGACGAGCTGGTCGCGATCGGCCCGCCGGACCGCCGCTGGCGGCGGGGGCAGCGCGTGCGCGCCGCCGAGCTGGCGGGCGAGCCGCTGATCCTCTTCGAGCGGGGCGCGACGCTCAGGCGGGTGATCGACGATTGGTTCCAGCGCCGGGGCGCCTCCCCGGCTCCGCCGATGGAGCTCGGGAACACGGAGGCGATCAAGAAGCTCGTGGAGATGGGCTTCGGCCTTTCAGTGACGTCGGGCTTCGCCGTCGGAGCAGAGGTGAAGGCGCGGAAGCTCGCGGCGGCGCGGCTCGATCCTCCGCTCTACCGCGAGATCGGCGTGATCCTCCGGCGGGACAAGCCGCGGACGCCGGTGCTCGAGGCCTTTCTCTCGACGCTAGACGGCCTGCGACGCTCGCTCGTGTAGCGCGAGCAGCCGCTTCGCGAGGGCCGGGCCCGCGCCGGACTCCTCGTGCTTGAAGTGCCGACCCGGAGCGTCAGCGGAGACACGCCTCGAGGGGCGTGGGCGGCTCGCCGAGCGCCTCGGCGACCGCGGGGTGCACCGTCCGGCCGCGCCAGATGTTCACGCCCCGGGCGAGCGCCGGGTTCCCGCGCGCCGCCCCGACCGCGTCCTTCGCCGCCAGCTCGAGCGCGTAGGGGAGCGTCGCGTTCGTCAGCGCAAACGTCGAGGTGCGCGGGACCAGGGCGGGCATGTTCGCGACGCCGTAGTGGACGACGCCCGAGACGACGTAGACGGGATCGAGGAGCGTCGTCGGATGGATCGTCTCGACGCAGCCGCCCTGGTCCACGGAGATGTCCACGATGACCGCGCCGTCCTTCATCGTCGCCACCATGTCCCTGGTGACGAGGCGCGGGGCGCGCGCGCCGGCGACGAGCACGGCGCCGATCAGGAGATCGGCGCGGCGGATCACCTGCTCGAGGTTGAAGCTGTTGGACATGAGCGTGACGACCTGGCCGCCGAAGAGGTCGTCCACGTGGCGCAGCCGGTCGAGGTTCACGTCGAGGATCGAGACGTCGGCGCCGAGGCCGACGGCCGCGCGCGCGGCGTTGAGCCCCGCAGTGCCGGCGCCGACGACGACGACGTTGCCGCGCGGCACGCCGGGGACGCCCGCGAGGAGGATGCCGCGGCCGCCGTGGGCGCGCCCGAGATAGAACGCGCCCTCCTGGACCGCGAGGCGCCCGGCCACCTCGCTCATCGGCGTGAGCAGCGGGAGGCTTCCGTCCGCGCGCTGGACCGTCTCGTACGCGATCGCGATCGCCTGGGAGTCGCGGAGCGCGCGCGCGAGCTCGGGCGCGGGCGCCAGGTGGAGATAGGTGAAGAGGATCTGCCCGGGCCTGAGCCGCGGCATCTCGGCGGGCAGGGGCTCCTTCACCTTCAGAACGAGGTCGGCGCGCTGCCACACGTCCTCGACATCGACGAGCGCCGCGCCGACCGTGGCGTAGTCCTCGTCGCGGATCCCGCTGCCCGCGCCTGCGCCGCGCTCGACCAGGACTCGATGCCCCGCCTCGGCGAGCGCGCGGGCGCCCGC
>JBBTPF010000039.1:0-1215 GCA_038066295.1 Candidatus Methylomirabilota bacterium
GATGCTCTACGTCGTGCTCCCGCAGGCGCTCTACAACGGGTTCCTGGGCGCCGCGGTCGTGGCCGCCCTCGCGTGGGTCGAGTCGCTGCGCGCCCGCGCGTCGTGAGCGCCCGCGCATGAGCCGCATCGTCGTCCGCCGGTCGCTGCCCGGCCGCCGGGACGCCGGCCAGCGGCGCATCATGCTCGTCGTCGCCGCCGTCATGGCGGCGTTCCTCGTCATCGTCGGGCAGCTCTGGTATCTACAAGTTCTCGAGGGCGGGCGCCTCCTGGACGCCTCCGACAAGAACCGGATCCGCATCCGCCCGATCGCGGCGCCGCGCGGCATCCTGTTCGACCGGCACGGCATGCCGCTGGTAGACAACCGCCCCGCGTTCACGCTCTCCCTGATCCCGCGCGAGCTCCCGCGCGACGTCGCGGGCCGCGACGCCGTGCTCGGGCGCGTCGCTTCGCTCCTGCGCATCCCGTATCAGGAGCTGCAGGACGCCGTCGCGCGCCTCCAGCCCGACTCGTTCCTGCCCGTGCGCGTGCGCCGGGGCCTGACGCTCGAGGACGTCGCGAAGGTCGAGGAGTGGAAGCTCGAGCTCCCGGGCGTCATCGCCGAGGTGGAGCCGCAGCGCGTGTACCCGACGAGCCGCTTCGCCGCGCATCTCCTCGGGTACGTGCGCGAGGCGAACGACGAACAGCTCCGCCAGGGCCGCCACCGCCGCGGCGAGATGGTGGGGCAGAGCGGCCTCGAGCGGCTGCTCGACGAGCACCTGCGCGGCACGGACGGCGGCGAGCGCATCGAGGTGGACGTCATGGGGCGCCCGGTGCGCCTCGTGCAGCAGACCGAGCCGCACCCCGGCGCGCAGGTGATCACGACCGTGGATCGGCGGATCCAGGAGGCGGCCGAGCGCGCGATGGAGGGCCACGCCGGCGCGGTCGTCGTGATGGATCCCCGGAGCGGCGACGTGCTCGCGCTGGTCTCGACGCCCGCGTTCGAGATCGACCGCTTCACCGGGACGATCGACCGGGCCGCGTGGCTGCGCGTCGTGCAGGACCCGCACTTCCCGCTGCTGAACCGCGCGATCCAGAGCCAGTACGCACCGGGCTCCGTGTTCAAGATCCTCGTGGCGGCGGCGGGGCTCCAGGAGGGCTCGCTCACGCCCGGCGACCGCGTGCACTGCACCGGCGAGTTCCACCTCGGCCCCGTCACCTTCAAGGACTGGAAGGAGG
>JBBTPF010000040.1:0-5656 GCA_038066295.1 Candidatus Methylomirabilota bacterium
CAACGCCTCGGCGCGGTCCCGCTCCCCGGCGAGGATGGCGCGGTGTCGCTCGATGGTGGCCGTGAGCGCGTCAGCCGCGCGGCCGCGCTCGTCGGCCAGGCGCGCCGCCCCGTCGAGGGCCACGCGGCCGGCCTCCCGCTCGCCCACGATGGAGGCACGCCGCTCGGACGTGGCCCGGATCTCCTCATCGAGCCGGACGGCCTCCTCGCCGAGCTCCCGCAGCTGGACGCCCATCTGCTCGCGCCGCTCGAGCAGGCGTTCGAGCTCACCCTGGATCTTCTGGACCGACTGGCGCAGGTCGGAGAGCCGGTGATCGCTCTCCTGGAGCGCCTCCCGTTCCCTCGCCTCTCGCGCGGCAAGAGCCGCGCTTCGGGCCCGGAGCTCCTTCTCACGGTCGCGGAGCCGTACCAGCTCGCCCGCCAGGCGGTCGCCCTCGCCGACCCGCGACACGTAGTCGGCCGCGAGGAGCGCCAGCGAGAGGTCGCGCCTCTCCCCCTGGAGCGCCTTGTACTGCTGCGCCTTCTTGGCCTGGCGCTCGAGCGAGCCGAGCTGCCGCTTCACCTCGTCCATCACGTCGCGCACGCGGACGAGGTTCTGCCGGGCCGCGTCCAGCTTGCCCTGGGTCTCGTTCCGCTGCTGCTTGTAGCGGGCGATGCCCGCCGCTTCCTCGATGAACACGCGGCGCTCGTGCGGCTTCGCCGTGAGCACGTGGTTGAGCTTGTCCTGGTCCATCACCGAGTACGCGCGCGGGTTCGCGCCCGTGCCCGCGAAGAGGTCGAGGATGTCGCGCAGGCGCGCGAGGTTCCGGTTCAGGGCGTACTCGCTTTCGCCCGTGCGGTAGAGGCGCCGGCTCACCGCGACCTCGGTCCACGGCACGGCGAGCGCGCCGTCGTTGGAGAACGCGAGCTCGACTTCGGCGAGGCCGACCGGCTTGCGGGAGGCCGAGCCGTGGAAGATCAGATCTTCCATCCGCTGACCGCGGAGGGACTTGGCGCTCTGCTCGCCGAGGGCCCAACGCACCGCCTCGCCCACGTTGCTGTTGTGGACGACAAAGTTGGCGGCCACGAAGTTGTGGGTGTCGGCGATCGTGAGGTCGTACACCCAGGGTTCGGGCGGCGCCTCGCGCTCGATGGCCACGACTTCGTCCCAGTAGATGTCCGACTCGGCCAGCGTGCGCAGCCGGCGAATCAGCGGACGGGCGCGGTCGGCGGTCGCCCCATGGGCCTCGATGAGGTCCGCGACTTCGAGGAGACCGGCGCGGCTCGGGTCGCAGCGCCGGTCCGCATACGCGGCGAGCCTCGGGCTCACCTTACGCGACGGCTTCACCTCGAGCCCGCCCGCGGCGATGGCCGCCTTGACGAGCGCCGTCGCGCCGGGCACCACGTCGAGGTTGGGATTCGAGGGAACGTCGAGCGCGATCGCACGGTCGAGCCGCGCCTGCTTGGCGCCGACGAATCGGACGTGCGCGGCGAGCCGGCGGATCTGCTCGACGCCGTACACGCAGACTGAGTAGCAGGTCCGCCGATGGCGAGCCGGGGTGTTTGCAGCGTACTTCTTCTTCGGCCTGAGAAGCGGGAACACGCCGAGTCTCAGGAGGAGCGCGACGACGTCCTCGGCGAGCCCCCGGCTCGCCGTCACGTACTCGAGATAGGGCATGGCCGTGCCGGCTGGGGTCTTCGCCTCGTGGACGAGGGCGTCGCCCTCAAATAGCCCGCCCAGGAACTCCGCGACGACGTCATCTCCGGCCGCGACGATCTGCGGAGGCGCCGCCTTGTCGGCGGGCTTGCCGTCGATCTTGACCCCGAAGACCCGATCCAGGAGCCGGCAGAGCGTGCTCGAGAAGACAAGCGTGTCGATCGCCTTTGGCTTGTACCGCAACCGTCGTGCCGTCAATCCGAACAGTTCGCCGGTGAGCCGCGCGAACTCGTCCGTCACGCGCGAATCCGCGTTGGCGAACCAAACCTGGTGCACTCGTGTCACCCGTCCCTCGGCGATGAGGTAGCCGAGCCACCGCGCCAGACGCCCATCCACCTCTCGCGGCACTCGGATCGCGAGCCCGCGGCTCGAGGCCAGGGTGTCTACGGGAAACGCGTCACCACCGAGCGCGGCGGTAACGCGCGCGAGCGCACCGACGCGCACGGGCTGCCCGTTCGCCACGTTGCGCAGAGACCACTCCTCGACGCCAGTGAGTTCGGCGAGGCAACTCCACCCGCCCGCCTGACGCCGGGCGGCGAGCACCCACCGCTCGAGCGCTTCCGAGTGCGGCGCGTACACGCGGTCGGCCGGCGTGAAGCAGTTCGAGATCGTCTCGGCGAACGATTCCGTGACGGACGGCTTGACCGGCAGGCGGCGGGGCATGGCGACCCTCGTCCCGACCGCCAGGTTCTCGGCCGTCAGCACCTGGAGGGCGCCGCTCTCCAGGCTGAAGAACGGGTGGTAGTGCGTCGTGACGACCTCCCTGCCCGAGCGTGTGCGCACGCGGAGCAGGAACTCGGGAGCCGTGCGGCGGATGAAGGCCTCTACCGGCCTGGGTTCCAGCGATAGCGTTGCTGGGTTGAGGGAGAGGACGAGGAGCCCGGAGTCCTTGTCGAGAGCGGCGACCCCGTCGTCGAGCTGGTGGACCACACGGCTCTCGGCCAGGCCCGTCTCGGCGAGCGTCCGGATGGGAACCACCCGCCCATCGGCCAGCGTGACAGGGGTGGAGCCCTCGAGACACTTTCCGCACCCGTTCGGCCCGACGATGGCCGTAATGCCGGACATCACTTTGACGACGGTCTTCTCGCCGAACGACTTGAAGCCGTGGAGGGTCACTGACTCTAGGCGCATGCAAGAGTCTTGCACGGACCCCGGGGAAACACGAAGAGAAAAATACCAGGGGTGGGAGACCGTCGCCCGGCCCAGCCCCAGATGTCGGGACCGGGGTCCCCTCTACTCGATCACCTGGTCGGCGCGGAGCGGCAGCGAGGGCGGAATCCTCGGGCCGAGCGATCTTGCGGTCTTTGCGTTGATCACCAGCTCGAACCTCGTCGGCCGCTCGGCGATCGCACTACCCTCCCTGCTTCAGGTAGCAGCACTTCTTGTACTTCTTGCCCGAGCCGCAGGGACACGGGTCGTTGCGGCCGACCTTCTTTCCCGTCGCGGTCCGCGGCGACGCATGGGGTCGCGCGGGTTGCCTGGACGCCGTCCGCTCGAGGCCGGGCATTTCCCCGCGGGACTCGCGCGCGTCCGCCCAGGCCGTCACCGCGGGCAGCTCCATCGGGGCCTCGCGCACGATCTGGACCTTGAAGAGACGCTCCACGACGGCGCCCTTGACCCGCTCGACCATGTCCTGGAAGAGATCGAATGCCTCTTTCTTGTACTCGGTGAGCGGGTCGCGCTGGCCGTACCCGCGGAGCCCGATCCCCTCCTTGAGGTGGTCGATGGAGAGCAGGTGGTCCTTCCACTGGGTGTCGATGACGATGAGCATCTCGTGGCGCTCGAGCGCGCGGAGGAGGTCCGTGCCGAGCTCCCGCTCGCGCTCGGCGTAGCGCGCCCGCACCGCCTCGCCGACGAGCTCATCGAGCCCTTCGCGGGAGGCGACCTCGGCGTAGCGCGCGGGAGGGATCCGGACGTCGAACTGGCGGTACAGCGCTTCGCCGAGCCCCGCCAGGTCCCAGTCCTCGGGATGCGCCTCCCCCGCGGCGTAGCCGTCCAGGGTCGTGGCCACCAGATCCTCGATCCACTCGGCGATCGTGTCCGCCTGGCTCTCGCCCTCCAGGATCTGGCGCCGCATCCCGTAAATGATCTCGCGCTGCTTGTTCATCACGTCGTCGTACTCGAGCAGGTGCTTTCGGATCTCGTAGTTGTGCGTCTCGACACGCTTCTGCGCCGTCGCGATCGCGCGCGTGACGAGCCTGTGCTCGATCGGCTCGCCTTCCTCCATCCCGAGCCGCTCCATGATCTTCTGGATGCGCTGGGAGCCGAAGATCCGGAGCAGATCGTCCTCGAGCGACAGATAGAAGCGCGAGGAACCCGGGTCGCCCTGCCGCCCGGACCGCCCGCGGAGCTGGTTGTCGACGCGCCGCGCCTCGTGCCGCGCGGTGCCGATGATGTGCAGACCCCCGAGCGCGACCACGCGCTCGTGCTCGGGCTCGGTGACCCGCCGCGCCTCCTCGAGCGCCACGCCGCGCGCCTCCACCGACGCGGTCGCCGGGTCGAGCCCCTTCCTTCGCAGGAGCTCCTTGGACAGGAAGTCGGGGTTGCCGCCGAGCAGGATGTCGGTGCCCCGGCCCGCCATATTCGTCGCGATCGTGACCGAACCCTCGCGGCCGGCCTGGGCCACGATTTCGGCCTCGCGCTCGTGGTATTTCGCGTTCAGGACCTCGTGGCGGACGCCGCGCTTCTTCAGGAGCGTGGAGAGCTGCTCGGACTTCTCGATCGACACCGTTCCCACGAGCACGGGCTGGCCCTTCCGGTTCCGCTCGATGATGTCGCCGACCACCGCGTCGAACTTCTCGCGCTCGGTCTTGTAGACGACGTCCGGGTGGTTAAGCCGGAGCAGGGGGCAGTTGGTCGGGGTGACCGTGACGTCGAGCTTATAGATCTTCGCGAACTCCTGCGCCTCGGTCTCCGCCGTGCCGGTCATGCCCGCGAGCTTTTCGTACATCCGGAAGTAGTTCTGGAACGTGATCGTCGCGAGCGTCTGGTTCTCGCGCTCGATGCGCACGCCCTCTTTCGCCTCGACCGCCTGATGGAGGCCGTCGGACCAGCGCCGGCCCGGCATGAGCCGGCCGGTGAACTCGTCGACGATCACGACCTGGCCGTCCTTGACCATGTAGTCGACGTCGCGTTTGAAGAGGGCGTGGGCGCGCAGGCCTTGCTGGATGTGGTGGAGGGCGTCGATGTGCTTGGGGTCGTAGAGGTTGTCGACGTTCAGCAGGCGCTCGCAGCTCGCGATCCCCTGCTCGGTCAGCGCCACGGCGCGCGCCTTCTCGTCCACGATGAAGTCGCCCGCCTTCTGCTCCTCGATCTCGGAGAGCTTGCCCTCGACGATCGTCGCTGCCCGCCGGAGCTTCGGAATAATACGGTCGATCTTGAAGTACAGCTCGGTCGATTCGTCGGCTGGGCCGGAAATAATCAACGGTGTTCTTGCTTCATCGATCAGGATCGAGTCCACCTCGTCCACGATCGCGTAGTGAAGCTCGCGCTGGACCAGCTCGTCCAGCGTGAAGCGCATGTTGTCGCGGAGGTAGTCAAAGCCGAACTCGTTGTTCGTGCCGTACGTGATGTCGGCCCGGTAGGCTTCCTGGCGCGTGCAGGGCCGGAGCGAGGTCATCCGGATGTCCGAGGTCACGTATGCCGGGTCGTAGAGGAACGAGGCCTCGTGCTGGATCACGCCGACCGACAGGCCCAGCGCGTGGTAGATCGGCCCCATCCACTGCGCGTCCCTCTTGGCCAGGTAGTCGTTGACGGTGACGATGTGCACGCCGCGGCCGGTGAGCCCGTTGAGGTAGGCGGGCAGCGTCGCGACGAGCGTCTTGCCCTCGCCCGTGGCCATCTCGGCGATCTTGCCCTGGTGCAGCACCATGCCGCCCAGCAACTGCACGTCGTAGGGGCGCTGGCCCAGGGTGCGCTGGGCCGCCTCGCGCACCGCGGCGAAGGCCTCGGGCAGCAGCTC
>JBBTPF010000041.1:0-6264 GCA_038066295.1 Candidatus Methylomirabilota bacterium
CCCCGGCGACACCGTGCTGGTCAAGGGCTCGCGGGGGATGCGCATGGAGCGGGTGGTCGACGCGCTCGTGGCGCGCCTGGCCCGCGAATGAGGACGGCGTATGCTCTACCACTTCCTCGTCCCGCTCGCCAAGGACCACATCGTCTTCAACGTCTTCCGGTACCTGACGTTCCGGTCCTTCATGGCCCTGATCACGGCGCTCGTGATCTCGCTCCTGATCGGCCCCTGGCTGATCCGGAAGCTCCGCGCGTGGCAGCACGGCGGCGAGACGATCCGCGAGGACACGCCGGAGCGACACCGGGGGAAGCGGGGCACCCCCACGATGGGCGGCCTCGTGATCCTGGCCGCCATTCTCTCGACGACGCTGCTCTGGGCGAACCTGAGAAATCGTTACGTGTGGGTCGTGATGCTGGCGACCCTCGGATTCGGGCTCATCGGCGTCTGGGACGATCTCAGAAAGCTCCGCACGCGGAAGGGGCTCTCGATGCGCGTGAAGTTCGGCGCGCAGCTCCTCCTGACGGCGGCGGTGCTGCAGATCGTCTTCTGGCAGCCGCCGGGCGCGTGGCTCCCGGTCCTGGCGATCCCCTTCTTCAAGGGCTGGCTGGTGGACCTCGGCTGGCTCTGGATTCCCTTCGCGATGCTCGTCGTCATCGGCGCCTCGAACGCGGTGAACCTGACGGACGGCCTCGACGGGTTGGCGATCGGCCCCGTCATCATGGCCGGCGGCGCCTTCGGCGTCATCGCCTACCTGACGGGCAACTTCAAGGCCGCGGACTACCTCAAGATCCTGAACGTCAAGGGGGCGGGCGAGCTGACGGTCTTCTGCGGGGCGCTGATCGGCGCGGCGATCGGCTTCCTCTGGTTCAACTGCCACCCCGCGGAGGTGTTCATGGGCGACGCGGGCTCGCTCGCGCTCGGGGGCGCGATCGGGATGCTCGCGGTGCTCACCAAGGCCGAGCTGCTGCTGCCGCTGATCGGCGGCCTCTACGTGGTCGAGGCGGTGTCGGTGATGTTGCAGGTGGCGAGCTTCAAGCTGACCGGGCGGCGCGTGTTCCGCATGGCGCCGCTCCATCACCACTACGAGCTCAGCGGCTGGGCCGAGCCGAAGATCGTCGTGCGCTTCTGGATCGTCTCCTTCGCCCTCGCCCTCCTCGCCCTCACCACATTAAAACTGAGGTGAAGAAGGTGCGGAGCCACATCGTGCCTTTCTCAGCCCACCCCCGGAGTGCACCGGCCTCGCGGCCCCCGCTCGAACAGGCCGCGTGATGATCACGGAGCTGGACGAGATCGACATGGTGACGCGGGGACGGGCGTACCTCGAGTCGCTTGCGGGCCGCCGGGTGGCGGTCGTCGGGCTCGCGCGGAGCGGCGTCGCGGCGTCGCGCTTACTGACAGCGGCTGGCGCTGCGGTCGTCGGGACCGACGCGAAGCCCCTCGAGGCGCTGGGGCGGGAGGCGGCCCAGCTCGCGGGGATCGGCGTCAGCCTTCTGACCGGCGGCGGGCCGGGCCGGGCGCTCGAGGGCGCCCAGCTGATCGTCGTGAGCCCCGGGGTGCCGCTCGACACGCCGGAGCTCGCCGCCGCCCGCGCGCGCGGCGTCCCGGTCATCGGGGAACTCGAGCTCGGCTGGCGCGCGACGGAGGCGGAGACGATCGCGATCACGGGGACGAACGGCAAGACGACGACGACGGCCCTCACGGGCGCGCTCCTCGCCGGAGAGCCGCGGCCCGTGCTGGTGGCCGGCAACATCGGCACGCCGCTCGCCGCGCACGCGCTCACGTTCCCGGCCGACGGGCTCGTCGTCTGCGAGGCGTCGAGCTTCCAGCTCGAGACGACGGACGCGTTCCACCCGCGCGTGGCCGCCGTCCTGAACCTGGCGCCGGACCACCTCGACCGCCACCGGACCTTCGCGGCCTACGTGGACGCGAAGGCGCGGATCCTCGCGAACCAGACGGCGGCCGACTGCGCGGTCCTGAACGCCGACGACGAGGCGACGCGCGCCCTCGCCCCCCGGACGCGCGCCCGCGTGGTGTGGTTCAGCCGGCGGCGCGCGCTCGACCACGGGATCTTCCTCCGGGACGGCTGGGTGGCGGCGAAGCTCAACGGCCACGTCGAGGAGATCTGCCCCGTGGCGGAGATCTTCCTGCGGGGGGCGCACAACGTCGAGAACGTGCTGGCCGCCACCGCCTGCGCCTTGTGGACCGGGCTCGCGCCGGCGGCGATCCGCCGCGCGGTCGGCCGGTTCCGCGGGGTCGCGCACCGGATCGAGTTCGTCCGCGGCCTCCGCGGCGCGCACTGGTACAACGACTCGAAGGGCACCAACGTCGCGTCCACGCTCAAGGCGCTCGAGAGCTTCACGGAGCGCATCGTGCTGATCGCGGGCGGCAAGGGGAAGGGGCAGGACTGGGCGCCGCTCGCCGCGGCCGCGCGCGGGCGCGTGGGTGTGGCGCTGCTCATCGGCGAGGACGCGCCGAAGATCGCCGCGGCGCTCGAGGCCCAGGCGGTCCCGGTGACCCGTTGCCCGTCGCTCGAGGCCGCCGTCGAGAGGGCGCGCGCCCTCGCGGGGCCCGGCGACGTGGTGCTGCTGTCGCCCGCGTGCGCCTCCTTCGACATGTTCGACAACTTCGAGCATCGGGGCGACGTGTTCAAGCGGCTCGTGGAGCGGCTCGACTGATGGCGTCGTCGCGTCGTGCATCGGTGGCGGTGGGGGGGTCTGGGGGAGGAGCGGCGCTCGCTCCCCCCCAGGGCGACTGATGCCGCGGAAGCTCGCGCCCGACATGTGGCTCTTCGGGGTCGCGGTCGTCCTGCTCTCGGTCGGGGTGGTGATGGTGTATTCCGCGAGCGCGATCGTCGCGGCCGACCGGTTCCGCGACCCGTACTTCTTCCTCAAGAAGCAGCTGTCTTGGGCGCTGCTCGGCGCGGCGGGCCTCTGGCTCGCGCTCCGCTTCGACTACCGCCGGCTCGAGGGATGGGTGCTCCCGCTCCTGATCGTGGCCGCGGCGCTGCTCGTGCTCGTGCTGATCCCGCCGATCGGCCAGGCGATCAACGGCACGCGCCGCTGGATCCGGCTGGGGCCCGTGTCGTTCCAGCCCGCGGAGCTCGCGAAGCTCGCGCTCGCCGTCTACCTCGCCGCGTTCCTCGCCAGGAGGCGCGCGGCGCTCGGCGGGTTCCGCCAGGGCCTCCTGCCGCCGCTCGCGGTGGCGGGTGTGCTCGCGGCGCTCGTCCTCGCGCAGCCGGACCTCGGCACGTGCCTGACGCTCGTCGCGCTCACGTTCGCGCTGCTCTTCCTGGCGGGCGGGCGTGTGGCCCACCTCGGCCTGATCGCGGCCGGGGCGCTGCCGCTCGTCGCGCTCGCCGTCTGGGCGGCGCCGTACCGGCTCCGCCGCATCACCGCGTTCGTGGACCCCTGGTCCGATCCCCGGGGCAGCGGCTTCCAGATCATCCAGTCGTGGCTCGCGCTGGGCAACGGCGGGGTGCTGGGGCAGGGCATCGGCGCGTCCAGGCAGAAGCTCTTCTACCTGCCGGAGTCCCACACCGATTTCATCTTCGCCGTGATCGCCGAGGAGCTGGGCTTCGTCGGCGCGGCGGCGGTCGTCGCGCTCTTCGTGGTCCTCGTCTGGCGCGGGCTCCGCATCGGGCTCCGGGCGCCCGACCCGTTCGGCGCGTACCTGGCGCTCGGGATCACCGTGCTCATCGCCACCCAGACGCTCGCGAACCTGGGCGTCGTGACCGGCCTCCTGCCGACGAAGGGGCTGCCGCTGCCCTTCATCTCCTTCGGCGGCTCGGCGCTGCTCGTCACGATGCTCTCGACGGGCGTGCTCTTGAACATCTCCCAGCACGCCGATGTTTAAGCGCTACCAGCAGATCCACTTCGTGGGAATCGGCGGCGCGGGCATGTCGGGCATCGCCGAAATCCTGTTGAACCTCGGCTACCGGGTCACGGGATCCGATCAGCGTCGGAACGAAGCCGTGGAACGGCTCGAGCGACTCGGCGCGAAGATCTTCGCCGGCCACGAGGCCTCGCACACCGAGGGCGCGCACGTGGTCGTCTACTCGTCCGCGGTCTCGCGCGACAACATCGAGGTCCAGGTCGCGCGCCAGCGGCAGATCCCCACGATCCCGCGGGCCGAGATGCTGGCCGAGCTGATGCGCCTCAAGTACGGCATCGCCGTCGCCGGCACCCACGGCAAGACGACGACCACGTCGCTGATCGGCGCCGTCCTCGCCGAGGGGCGGCACGACCCGACGATCGTCGTCGGCGGCCGCGTGACGAGCCTCGGCTCCAACGCGCGCCTCGGCCAGGGCGACTACCTCGTGGCGGAGGCCGACGAGTCCGACGGCTCGTTCCTCAAGCTCCAGCCGACGATCGCGGTCGTGACGACCGTGGACGCCGAGCACCTCGACCACTACGGCTCGCTGGAGGCGATCCGCGACGCGTTCGTCCAGTTCGTCAACAAGGTGCCGTTCTACGGCTCGGCGGTCCTGTGCCTGGACCAGCCGAACATCCAGCTGCTCATCCCGAGGATCGAGAAGCGCATCATCACCTACGGCCTGGAGTCGGGCGCCGACCTCGTGGCGCGCCACCTGCACCTCCAGGGCATGACGAGCCGCTTCGAGGTCTCCCAGCGCGGGAGCCTCCTCGGCGAGTGCAGCCTTCAGATTCCGGGCCTCCACAACGTGCTGAACGCGCTCGCCGCCGTCGGGGTGGGGCTCGACCTCGAGATCCCGTTCGTGACGATCCAGCGGGCGCTCGCCGGCTTCGCCGGCGTCCAGCGCCGGTTCCAGGTCCGCGGCCGCGCGCACGGCGTCACCGTGGTGGACGACTACGCCCACCATCCCGCCGAGATCCGGGCGACCCTGGCCGCCGCGAAGGCCGGGTTCGACTGCCGGGTCGTGACGGTGTTCCAGCCGCACCGCTACACGCGGACGCATCACCTGCGCCAGGAGTTCCTCACGGCCTTCAACCAGGCCGACGTCGTCGTCGTGATGGACATCTACGCCGCGGGCGAAGCGCCGATCCCCGGAGTCACCGCCGAGGACCTCGCGGAGGGGATCCGCGCCCACGGGCATCGCAACGTCACGTATCTCGGCAGCGACCGGGAGCGCATCCTCCAGCACCTCTGCGAGGTGACACGGAACGGCGACCTCGTGCTCACGCTCGGCGCCGGCGACGTGAGCCAGCTGGGTCCGGAGCTGCTGAACCGACTGGATGCCGACTCTCGGAACGGGAGGGCAAAATGCTAGGAGAGATCCGCGGGGAAGTCCGGTTCAAGGAGCCCCTGAGCTTCCACACGTCGCTGCGCATCGGCGGCCCCGCCGACATCTTCGTGGTCCCCCAGGACGTCGACGACATCCGTCACGCGCTCATGTTCGCCGATCGCGAGCAGCTGCCCGCCGCGGTGATCGGCGGCGGCAACAACCTCCTCGTGAAGGACCGCGGCGTCCGCGGGGTCGTGCTGCGCCTGGAGGGGTGCCTCGGCCGTGCCGAGTTCCGCGGGGAGGAAGCGATCGCGGGGGCGGGCGTGAGCCTCTCCGCGCTCATCCGCGAGGCGGCGGCCGCGAACCTGGGCGGCGTCGAGTGCCTGGCGGGCATCCCGGCCACGATCGGCGGGGCGCTCGCCATGAATGCGGGGACGCCCGACGGCTGGATCGGGGATTTCGTGAGCGCGGTCTACTTCCTGCACCCGGACGGCGCGCTCGGGGAGTTCAAGCCGGCCGCGGGCGCGTTCACCCACCGGAGCTTCCACGCGCCCGCCGGCGCCGTGCTCGTCGGCTGCCGCCTCCGGTTCACGCGGCGCCCGATGGCCGAGATCCACCGGGACATCAAGCAGCGCCTCAAGCTCAAGAAGGCGACCCAGCCGCTGGCGCTCGCCTCGGCGGGCTGCGTGTGGAAGAACCCTCCGGGCGAGGTCGCCGCGCGCCTCATCGAGAAGTGCGGCCTCAAGGGCAAGCGGATCAACGGCGCGGAGATCTCCTCCAAGCACGCGAACTTCATCGTGAACCGCGGCGGCGCCACGGCGGCCGACATCCTGGCGCTGATGGAGCTTACGCGCGAGCGCGTCCAGAACCAGTTCGGGATCGCGCTCGAGCACGAGCTCCGGATCATCGGGGAATAGATGCCGAGCGCGCTCTCCTCGCCGCGAAGCCGGCCGCCGGCGCTCCCCGACCTGGGCGAGCGCTCGGCGTTCGTCGCCGGCCAGCGGGTCGGTCGCGTGCGGCGCCGGCCGCGCCACCGGTTCCGGCGGCTGGCGCGGCTCGTGCCGGTC
>JBBTPF010000042.1:0-2815 GCA_038066295.1 Candidatus Methylomirabilota bacterium
GCCACTGGGCGAGCCAGCCGCTGGTGCGCGGGATGGCGAAGAGCACCGGGAACATCTCGACCGGGAACCCCAGCGCCTCGTAGATCAGCCCCGAGTAGAAGTCCACGTTCGGGTAGAGCTTCCGGCTGACGAAGTAGTCGTCCTGGAGCGCGATGCGCTCGAGCTCGCGCGCGATCGGCAGGAGCGGGCTCGGCCGCGTGACGGCGAACACCTCGTCGGCCATGCGCTTGATGATCTTGGCGCGCGGGTCGTAGTTCTTGTAGACCCGGTGGCCGAAGCCCATCAGCTTGGCCTCGCCCGCCTTCACCTGCCGGATGAACTCCGGGACCCGCGCGCTCGAGCCGATCGAGCGCAGCATCCGGAGCACCGCCTCGTTCGCGCCCCCGTGGAGCGGGCCGTAGAGGGCGGCCGCGGCGCCGGCGAGCGCGGAGTACGGATCGACCCCGGACGACCCGACGGAGCGCATGGCGTTGGCCGAGCAGTTCTGCTCGTGGTCGGCGTGCAGGATGAAGAGCACGTCGAGCGCGCGCTCGATCGCCGGATCGGGCTTGTACTTCAGCTCCGTGGTCTTGAAGAGCATGTTGAGGAAGTTGCCGACGTAGGAGAGGTCGTTGTCCGGGTACGCGTACGGCTGGCCAAGGATGTGCCGGTACGCGAATGCGGCGATCGTCGGCACCTTGGCGATCAGGCGGAGAATCTGCAGATCGCGGTGGCTGGAGTCGGCGTTCACCTTCGCGTCGGGGTAGAACGTGGAGAGCGCGGCGACGGTCGAGATGAACATGCCCATCGGGTGCGCGTCGTGGTGGAAACCGTCCATGAACTTCTTGACGTTCTCGTGCACCCACGTGTGGTGGGTGACCTGCCAGGCCCACTCGTCGAGCTGCTTCTGCGTCGGCAGCTCGCCGCGGAGGATGAGGTAGGCGACCTCGAGGAACGTGGCCTGCTCGGCGAGCTGCTCGATCGGGTAGCCGCGGTACCAGAGGATCCCCTTGTCGCCGTCGATGAAGGTGACCGCGCTCCGCGTGGACGCGGTGTTCGTGAACGCGGGATCGTAGGAGAGGAGGCCGAAGTCCTCCGGGCCGGTCTTGATCTGGCGCAAGTCCATCGCCCGGATCGCGCCGTCGGCGATCGGCAGCTCGTAGGACTTCCCGTTCCGGTTGTCGACGATCGTCAGGGTGTCTTTCGTTCCCATTACACGTCCCCCATCTCGCGCCAGCGCCGGTAAGTGGTGCAGCCGTGGTGGCAGCCGTTGGTGCAAAGCCAGGCGAGCTCGTCCGCGGAGGGCGGGCCGGCAGGCCCGTGGCGAAGCGCGCAGCCCACGCCGTGCGGGTAGATCACGTACGGCTCGTCGGAGACCAGGCGGAGGAACGGGCACGCCGCGGCGACGTCCGTCTGAGGCTCGACCTCCTCGCGCAGCAACCTGATGGCCACGTGGCCCCCTTCCCCGAACTCAGGAGAAAGTGCAAGCGATGTGCCGGGCGCATGCCGCCGGTAACCCCGCGAAATCCCGGCGCCTGCCGCGCCGGCAACGGGCGGGCGCTGGAGCGCGCGGGCCTCAGCCGTGGCGCGAACGCCCCAGCAGGCACTCCTGGCCGCACCCGGAGCTCTCCGGCCACAGCGAGCAGGCGCTGACGCGGACGGAGTCGGCGCCGAGCGCCGCCGCGACCGCGGCCCCGTACGCATCCACGCGGACCGCCGCGTCGCGCTCGGTGACCGGACCGCGGAGCCGGCGCGGCTGCCGGCAGGCCGAGTATACCGCGAGCCCGACCGGCAGCATCACGAACACGGCGGTCAGGCCGATGAGTCCGAGGAGGACGACGGGCGCGTTCAATGGCTCCCTCCCGTCCCGCCCCGAGCGGCCGCGGCGACGAGCGCGGAGAACTCGAAGGCGGGCCCGGCTCCTACCCCGACTTGACGAAGGCGCGGAGCAGGTCGGTCTCCGTGATGATCCCGACGAGGTGGCCGCGGTCCACGACCGGGAGCGCCCCGATCTTGTGGTCCAGCATGAGCTGGGCGGCCTCGGTCGCCTCGCGGCCGGACTCGACCGTGACGACGTTCTTGGTCATGACGGACGCGAGCGTCATCCGGGCGAGCAGGTAGTTGATCTCCCAGACCGACAGGCTCGTCGCCGGCGACGGCAGGTTGAGGCGGATGTCCCGGTCGGTCACGATCCCGACGAGCGTCGGGCCGTCGCTCACCAGGAGGTGGCGGATGCGCTTTTCGATCATGAGCTGGCGCGCCTCGAGCACGGGCATCGCCGGCGGCGCGGTGACGCAGCTGATGGTCATCAGATCTCGCACTCTCATCATGAGGCCTCCCTGTGGCGCAGGCGATGGGCGAGGCGCAGCACGTCCTCGACGGCGCGCCAGAGATCCTGGACGTCGGTGTGAAGGATCAGCTCCGGGCGGAGCGCGTGTTCGTAGTCGAACGCCAGGTCGGGCGCCTCGACGGCCGCCCGCTGCTGGACGGGCGGGCGCCCGCCGAGCTGCCAGCGCGCCGCGCGTTCGCGCTCGACGCAGACCTCGCGCCGGCAGACGAGCTGGACCTCGGCGAAGCGGGCGATCAGGCCGCGCGCCATCTCGCGCCACGCCCGGCGCGGCGCCGTGGCGTCCACGATCACGCAGACGCCGGCCTCGGTGAGGAGCTTGGCCGTGTACGCGAGCGCCCGGTGGGCGATCTCGCGCGCCCGGTCCCCCTCCGAGAGACCGGCGAGCAGGACCCGGCGCACGGCGTCCGGCTCGAGCACCCGGACCGGGACCCCGCGCGCCTGGAGCGCGTCGGCCGCGCTCCAGGCGATCGTGCTCTTGCCGCTGCC
>JBBTPF010000043.1:0-2175 GCA_038066295.1 Candidatus Methylomirabilota bacterium
GCCGCGGCGCGCCGCGGCGAGCGCCGCCGCCGCGCCCGCCGCGTCGATGGCGACGTCGGCCGCGCTCCCCGTCCGCGAGATCTGCCAGGACTGGAGAAGCTCGTCGAGACCGGCCCACGCCAGCGCGATCGCGAACGCGCTCCAGGCGCCGGCCCGCGCGCCGAGCCCGCGGCCGCGGACGAGCGCCCGGAACCAGAGGGCGGCGAGGATCGCGTACTCCGCGACGTGCGCGCCCTTGCGCACGAGGCCATGGATCGCGTCGAGCTGGGGCGGCGTCGCCCACGGCAAGAGCGCTCGCAGGATCGGGAGGAGGGCGCTGCGCGTGTGCGCGGCGCTGCCCGTGTCCAACGAGAGCACCAGGATCAGCGCCATCCAGACGACGGGAAGCAGCCAGTGGGCCCGACGCATCGCGCCTTCATGATACAGGCGGCGGCGTGCTAGAGTGGGCGCGATGCTCGGCGAGCTCCTCGACGATCTGCTGACCTCACCGTCGACGGGGCCGTGCATCACGGCGACCCGCCACTTCGCCCCCCGTCCTCCCGTCCTGGTGCCGTTCCCCTCGTCGCTCGACCCCCGGATCGCCGACGCCCTGCGGGCGCGGGGGATCAACGAGCTCTACTCGCACCAGGCGCTGGCGTGGGCGCTGATCGAGAAGGGGCACCACGTCGTCGTCGTCACGCCGACGGCGTCGGGCAAGACCCTCTGCTACAACCTGCCCGCGCTGCAGTGCCTCGTGCACCAGCCGGACGCGCGCGTCCTCTACCTCTTCCCGACGAAGGCGCTGGCCCAGGACCAGCTCGCGGAGCTCGAAGAGCTCGCCAGGCAGCTCCCCGAGATGAGGATGTTCACCTACGACGGCGACACGCCCCAGGACGCGCGGCGCGCGGTGCGCGCCCGCGCGAACCTCGTGCTCACGAACCCCGACATGCTCCACTCGGGAATCCTGCCGCACCATACAAAATGGGCGACGCTCTTTCAGAATCTTCGTTACGTCGTCATCGATGAGCTCCACGCCTATCGTGGAGTCTTCGGCTCCCATCTGGCGAACGTGCTCCGCCGGCTCCGACGGATCTGCCGCCACTATGGATCCGCGCCGCAGTTCATCATGGCGTCGGCGACGATCGCCAACCCGGGGGAGCTCGCCCGGCGGCTCACCGGAGAGAACGTCGAGGAGCTCGCCGAGAGCGGCGCGCCGAGGGGCGGGAAGACCTTCGTCTGCTACAACCCGCCGGTCGTCAATCCCGAGCTCGGTATCCGGGCGCCGTACCTCGGCGAGGCCTCGAAGCTCGCGACCCGCTTCTTGAAAGAGAAGATCGCGACGATCGTCTTCGCCCAGAGCCGCCTCGCGACCGAGGTCCTGCTCGGCGCGATCAAGCAGGGCGTCGCCGACAAGACGGGGGACAGCGGAATCGTCCGGGGCTACCGCGGCGGGTACCTCCCGACGCGGCGGCGCGCGGTCGAGAAGGGGCTGCGCGAGGGCGAGGTCCTGGGCGTCGTCTCCACGAACGCGCTCGAGCTCGGCGTGGACATCGGCCACCTGGACGTCGCCGTCCTGGCCGGCTACCCGGGCGCGATCGCCTCGCTCTGGCAGCAGGCCGGGCGCGCGGGCCGCCGCTCGGACTCCTCGGCGGCGATCTTCGTCGCGACGAGCGCGCCGCTCGACCAGTTCATGGTCACCCACCCGGACTACCTCTTCGGCACGCCGCCCGAGCACGCGCGCGTGAACCCCGACAACCCGTTCATCCTCGTGAACCACCTCAAGTGCGCCGCGTTCGAGCTGCCGATCGGGCCTGGCCCCGCAGGCGAGGAAGTCGAGCGCTTCGGCGACACTGACGTCCGCCGGTTCCTCGCCGCGCTCGAGGACGAGGGCGTGCTCCACCGCGCGGGTTCCCGGTGGCACTGGGCGGCGGAGACCTACCCGGCCGACCACATCTCGCTCCGGACGGTGACGAGCGACAACTTCCTTGTCATCGACACGGGAGCACGCGACGAGAAGCAGACCAAGCGCCGCCAGATCATCGCCGAGGTGGACTGGGGGAGCGCGTTCGCGACGATCTACCCGAAGGCGATCTACCTCGTGGAGAGCGAGCCGTACGAGGTCCAGGAGCTCCGCTTCCGGGAGGACGAGGAGAAGGTCGCGTACGTCAAGCGCGTCCAGGTGGACTACTTCACCGA
>JBBTPF010000044.1:0-3540 GCA_038066295.1 Candidatus Methylomirabilota bacterium
AAGACCAGCACCGCCGCGCCGGCGGGCGAGATGGCGTCGGTCGAAACCTTGTCACCGAGCTTCAGGAGCACCGGCGCCTCGAGGCGCTCGGCGACCGGCTCGCCGACCGGCACCGGCTTGATGTTCGGGCCGCGCACGACCTCGCCCCCGCCGTCGGGGAGGACGAAGCCCGCGGTGGAGGCGACGAAGCTCTCCGGCAGATAGGGCTCGGGCGTGGCGCCGACATCGCGCGGGTCGGTGATCCGTCCCGTGAGCGCCGAGGCCGCGGCGGTGACGGAGGAGCAGAGATAGACCGCGTCGTCCTTGACGCCGCTCCGCCCCGGGAAATTACGGTTGAAGGCGCGCAGGCTCTTCGTCCCGGCGGCCGGGACGTGGCCGATCCCGGCGCAGGCGCCGCAGGAGGGCTCCGAGACGAGCACGCCGGCGGCGAGGAGATCGGTCAGCAACCCCTCGCGCGCCATCGTCTCGAGGATCCGGTGGCTGCCCGGGAAGAGCACGAACGAGACGGCGGGGTGCACGTGCCGCCCGCGCAGGATCTCCGTCACCGCCCACATGTCCTGCCACGAGCCGTTGGTGCAGGAGCCGACCATCACCTGCTCGACCGGCGTGCCGGCGACCTCCTCGACGGGCACGACGCGGTCGGGCGAGCCCGGCAGCGCGACGAGCGGGGCGATCGTCCCGAGGTCGAGCTCGATCTGGTCGTCGTACTCGGCGTCCTCGTCCGCCGCCTGTGCCGTCCACTCGGCCTTGCGGCGCAGGCGGCGGAAGTAGTCGCGCGTCACCGCGTCCGAGGGAAAGACGCTGGTCGTCAGCGTCAGCTCCGCGCCCATGTTGGCGATCGTCATCCGCTGCGGCAGCGAGAGCGTCGCCAGCCCCGGGCCCGCGTACTCGAAGATCTTGCCGCTTCCGCCGCGGACGGAGAGGCGGCGGAGCAGCTCGAGGATCACGTCCTTCGCGGTCACCCATGGTGCCAGCTCGCCCGTGAGCCAGACGCGGACGACCGCGGGCATCGTGAAGCAGTAGGGGCTGCCGCCCATCGCGACGGCCACGTCGAGGCCGCCGGCGCCGATCGCGAGCATCCCGGCGGCGCCGCAGAGCGGCGTGTGGCTGTCGGTGCCGAGGAGCGTCTGGCCCGGGACGGAGAAGCTCTCGAGGTGGACCTGGTGGCAGATGCCGTTGCCGGGCTTGGAGAAGACCGCGCCGTACTTCCGCGCGACGGTCTGGAGGTACCGGTGATCGTCGGAGTTGCGCGAGTCCACCTGGGAGACGTTGTGGTCGACGTAGGCGACGACGCGCCCGGGGACGACGCGCGGGAAGCCGATCGCCTCGAACTGGAGGAAGGCCATCGTGCCGTTGGTGTCGGTGAGGAGCACCTGGTCCACGGCGAGGCCGATCTCCTCGCCCGCCACGGGCTTGCCCGAGACGAGGCGGGACTCGATGAGCTGGCGGGTGAGGCTCTTAGGCACGCTTGTCCAGCGGCGTGAAGGCGCGCCGCCCGGCGCCCGTGTAGTCGGCGCGCGGGCGGATCAGCCGGTTGTCCTCGTGC
The DNA here is from genome assembly GCA_038066295.1 of Candidatus Methylomirabilota bacterium. Lineage (GTDB taxonomy): Bacteria > Methylomirabilota > Methylomirabilia > Rokubacteriales > CSP1-6 > JACPCG01. The sequence continues at coordinate 1,547 of JBBTPF010000044.1, forward strand.
TGCTCGATGATGTTCGCCGTCCAGCCCGCGATCCGGCCCGCCGCGATCACCGGCGTGAAGAGGTCCACGGGGATGCCGAGCGAGTAGAAGAGCGGCGCCGAGTAGAAGTCCACGTTCGGGATGAGCTTCTTCGCGGCGTTGATGCGCGCGTGGAGCTTCACGGCCATCTCGTACCACTTGAACTGGCCCGACTGGCGGCACGCGTCTTCCGCCATGCCGCGCAGGATCGCCGCGCGGGGGTCGCCCGCCGTGTAGACGCGGTGGCCGAAGCCCATGAGCCGGCGCTTCTCAGCGAGCGCCTTGTCGGAGAACGCGTCCACGTTGCCGGGCTCGCCGATCTCCATGAGCGTCCGCATGACGGCCTCGCCCGCCCCCCCGTGGAGCGGACCCTTGAGCGCGCCGACCCCGCCCGCCACCGCCGAGTGCATGTCCGACTGCGTCGAGGTGATCACGCGCGTCGTGAAGGTGGACGCGTTCACCTCGTGCTCGGCGTAGAGCGTGAGGCTCGCATCGAACGCCTTGGCGACGACGGCGGAAGGACGTTTGCTCGAGAGCATGTAGAGGAAGTTGGCGGCGTGGGAGAGATCCGGGGCCGGAGGGACGGGCGACTGGCCCTGCCGCACGCGGTGGTGGGCGCAGATCGCCGTCGCGAGCTGGCTCGCGAGCCTCACCGCCTTCCGCAGATTGGCCGCCCGCGAGTTGTCGGTCGCATCCGGATCGCGCATGCCGAGCATGGCGACGGAGGCCTGCAGCGCGCGCATCGGGTCGGTGTCCTTCGGCATGAGGCCGAAGGTCTGGACGAGCTCGCCCGGGATCTCCCGGGCGGCGATGAGCGCGAGGGTGGTCTTGTCGAGCTGGGCCGCCGTCGGCAGCTCGCCGCGCCAGAGGAGGTGGCAGACCTCCTCGAAGGTGGCGCGGCGCGCGAGGTCCTCGATGTCGTAGCCGCAGTAGGCGAGCCGCCCGTTCTTGCCGTCGAGGTCGCAGAGCCTGGTCTCGGCGGCGACGACACCCTCGAGCCCGCGGATGAGCTGGGAGCCTTCCTTGTCCATGGCGGTACCTCTCGGTTCTGGAGTGCCTGGATGGTAACAGGAATCGGCGCGCGCGTCCTCGGCCGCTCACCGGCACTCATAGATTGCCAAGCCACGAAGGTTGGGCTACGTTCATGCCGCGTGAGGAGGGGATGCCGGGCCCATGTCGGGCGCGCGGCGTGCGGTAGGCCCCACAGGCTAGGTGGTCGATGGGACAGCCGATTCCCGATCCGTATGAGCGAACTGTTCTCGTGCCAGTGAGAATCGTCAATGGGGTTCCCTGCCCCTTCTACGGAGGGGCTTGGCCTCCAATCCAGGAGGGCACGGTCGGCGATCTTCTCCTGCCCGCCCACGCTTTCAAGAATCATCAGGACGCGACTTTGTTGAGCGTCCCGCTCATCGTCCCGATTCTCCGTGCACGTGAGCAACTCCTCGTCGGACTAAAGCCCACTGCCCACACGACGGAGATTCGGAGGATGGAGCGACTGATCCCTCAGGCGGCCCATTTCGAGGGCTTTGCGGAAATCCGTCTGAGCGAAGAACTTCGTCTCAGACTCAGAGGCACCAAGAAAGCCTGCCTTGAACCGTGCCAGTGCTGGATCCCCGTCCTCGGGAAGACTTTCGAGAGCCTCAACGAAGCCTATACCTCCTTGTCTGTCCGCTACGAGCCACACCGGCGGTCACACACGGGAAACGTTTTTCAGGTCGTGTTCTTTCGAACCCTCACGTCTTCCCGGGGACACTCATGGGAACCGCTGGAAACGTTACGGCAACGAATGGAGGCCAAGCTTGAGGCACGGTTTCAACTCCCAAAGGATGCCGTCTGACGGTGACAGAGAGCACATGAACTGACGATGCCGATCAAGAAATCCGAACTCTACGCCTCTCTCTGGAGGAGCTGCGACGAACTGCGCGGCGGCATGGACGCCTCGCAGTACAAGGACTACGTCCTCGTCCTGCTGTTCA
>JBBTPF010000045.1:0-1949 GCA_038066295.1 Candidatus Methylomirabilota bacterium
TGCTGGCGCGCTTCGTCACGGACGCCGCTGGCGACTTCGCCCAGATGCGCGCGAATCTGAAACACCGGCGCGAGCAGGTGCTCGACGCCCGCTCGCGCGGCCGCTTCGTCGGCACCGAGCCCGAGCCGCGGGCCGGCCTCCGCGGGGGCCACATTCCCGGGAGCCTGAACCTGCCGTACGACCAGCTCTACCGGAAGGACGGCACGCTGCTCCCGCCCGACGAGCTCCGGCGGGCGTTCGAGGCGTCGGGGCTCGACCTCGCCCGGCCGAAGGTGACGACGTGCGGCTCGGGCGTGACGGCGTCGGTGCTGGCGCTCGGCCTGCACCTCCTGGGCGACGAGAAGGTTGCGGTGTACGACGGCTCGTGGACGGAATGGGGCGGCCGGAACGACACCCCGGTGGAGCGATAGGAGGACCTCGGAATGGCGACCGCGACCTACACGCTGAAGGGCTTCATCGCCGACGTGGACCGCATCGCGCGGGGGGAGACGTCCGCGCACGTCATCACCGAGCGCGTCGCGCCGCTCCTGGCGAAGCTCGTCAAGACCCCCGACGCCGTCCCCGCCGAGTTCCGGCGGCGGCCGGAGGGCCAGCGCGGCCGCTACATGCTCCACCGCGCGCCGCACTTCAACGTGACGTCCGTGATCTGGGGCCCGGGCGACACCACGGGCGCCCACAACCATGAGACGTGGGGCGTGATCGGCGTCATCGAGAACGAGATCGAGGAGACGCGCTACCGCGTGCAGGAGGCGCCCGGCGGCGGCCGGGCGACGCTCGAGACGACGCGCGTGATGCGCCACGCGCCGGGCGGCGTGTCGTGCCTCGTCCCGGGTGACGAGGTCCACCGCATGCACAACCCGACCGGGCGCGACACCGTCGAGATCCACGTCTATGGCCGCGATCTCGCGGGGCTCCGGCGCAAGACCTGGGACGCCGACGGGACGGAGAGGCCGCTCGTCAGCCCGAAGTACCTGAACTGCTGATCAGGCGAGCTTCGGCCAATACCCGCAAATCCTTTACCATCCCCCTGCCGCAAGACCCGGGAGGAGGCGCCATGACGGGGAAGGCCGCGTTCGCCGCGCTGCCGGTGGGCAAGAAGGTGACCGTGCGGAAGACGGTCTCGGAGTCCGACGTCTACCTCTTCGCCGGGCTCACGGGCGACCTCTCGCCCAACCACGTGGACGAGGAGTACATGCGAACGACGAAGTACGGCCGGCGCATCGCGCACGGCGCCCTGCTCGTCGGGCTCATGTCGCAGGCCTCGACCAAGATCATCACCGACCTCCCCGGCACCATCGTCTCCTACGGCTACGACCGGATCCGCTTCCCCGCCCCGTGCTTCCTCGGCGACACCGTGACCGTCACCTACGAGATCGCCGAGCGCGACGAGGCGGCGATGAAGACGTTCGCGCGCGTCATGTGCACGAGCCAGCGCGGCGACGTCGTCGCCGCCGCCACGCACATCCTCAAGGTCGTCGAGTAGTGGCCGACCGGCCGCCGCTCGCGATCCTCGCGGGCGTCCGCGTCCTCAGCTTCACGCAGTTCCTCCTCGGGCCGTCCGGCGTCCAGTTCCTCGTCGACCTCGGCGCCGACGTCGTCAAGATCGAGCCGCCCGGCGGCACGCTCTGGGAGCGGAACTGGTCGGGCTGCAACCTCTACCTGAACGGCGAGAGCGCGTTCTTCCTGCTCGCGCACCGGAACCAGCGGAGCCTCACGCTCGATCTCAAGACGCCGAGCGCCCGGGCGGTCGCGCGCCGGCTCGTCGAGCGCGCCGACGTGCTCGTCCAGAACTTCCGCCCGGGCGTGACGCAGCGGTTCGGCCTCGACTGGGAGACGGTCAAATCCCGGGCCGGCGGCGTGCAGACCCACGCCGAGACCTTCGCCGACTCCGCCGGCCGCGCCGCCGACGCCGTCGAGGACATCGCGCATCCGCTCGCCGGGCGCGTGCG
>JBBTPF010000046.1:0-4317 GCA_038066295.1 Candidatus Methylomirabilota bacterium
GCCTCGTCGTACACGCCGCGCGGGCCGACCGGGTTCACGTTACCCCAGTAGTCCTCGCGCTGCGGGTGCACGAGCGGGTCGCCGTAGACCTCGGAGGTCGAGGCGAGCAGGAAGCGCGCGCCCTTGGCCTTGGCGAGGCCGAGCGCGTTGTGGGTGCCGAGCGCGCCGACCTTCAGCGTCTGGATCGGCAGCTCGAGGTAGTCGCGCGGCGAGGCGGGGCTGGCCAGGTGCAGGACCCAGTCGAGCGGGCCGTCCACGCGGAGGTACTCGGTCACGTTGTGGCGCGCGAGGCTGAACCGGGGCTCGGACGCGAGGGTCGCGACGTTGTCCGCCGACCCGGTGATGAAGTTGTCCATGCAGACGACGTCCCAGCCCTGGGCGAGGAGGAACTCGCAGAGGTGGGAGCCGATGAACCCCGCCCCGCCCGTGACCAGCGCCCGCATGGCGCGCGTCAGGCCGGAAGGACGGGCCGGCGGCCGATCGAGTGGTACTCGAAGCCCAGGCGCCGCATTCGCTCGGGCTCCCAGAGGTTCCGGCCGTCGAAGACGACCGGCCGCCGCATGACCGAGCGGAGACGCTCGAGGTTGAGGAACTTGAACTCGTTCCACTCGGTGACGAGCGCGACGCCGTCGGCGTCGGCGGCCGCGGCGTACGGCGAATCGCAGTACGCCACGCCGGGCGGCAGCGCCGTGCGGGCGTTGTCCATCGCGACGGGATCGTAGGTGCGCACGGCCGCGCCGCGCTCGACGAGGCGGGCGATGACCTCGGTCGACTTCGCCTCGCGCATGTCGTCGGTGTTCGGCTTGAAGGCGAGGCCGAGCACCGCGATCGTCTTGTCGTCCAGCGGGGCGAGCGCCTTCTCGATCATGCGCACGAAGTGGGGCGCCCGCTCGTTGTTCGTCTCGACCACGGCCCGGAGCAGCGCGAAGTCGGCGCCGAGGGCCGCGGCCGTGTGGACGAGCGACTCCGTGTCCTTCGGGAAGCAGCTGCCGCCGTAGCCGAGGCCGGCCTGCAGGAACGCCTGGCCGATCCGGGGATCGAGCCCCACGCCCTTCATGACCTGCGTGACGTCGGCGCCCGCGAGCTCGCAGATGTTCGCGATGGCGTTGATGAACGAGATCTTCATGGCCAGGAACGAGTTTGACGCGTACTTGATCATCTCGGCCGAGGGCACGTCGGTGATGATCATCGGCCGCTCGAGCGGCGCGTAGAGCTCGAGGAGCGACATCGCCACCTGCTGCGTGGGCGCGCCGATGACGATGCGGTCGGGCCGGAGGGTGTCCTCGATCGCCGAGCCCTCGCGCAGGAACTCCGGGTTCGAGACGACGTCGAAGGGCACCGGCGTCGGCTGATGCCGCTCGATCACCTCGCGCACCAGCTCGCCCGTGCCGACGGGCACCGTGGACTTGTTGACGACGACCGTGTACCGCTCCATCGCCTGGGCGATCTGCCGCGCCACGGCCTCGACGGCGGCGAGGTCGGTCTGCCCGGTGTCCTTGGCGGGCGTGCCGACCGTGATGAAGACGATGACGGAGCGGCGGACGGCGGCGGCCAGGTCGGTGGTGAACGAGAGCCGGCCGTCGGCCGTGTTGTGCGCGACCATCTCCTCCAGGCCCGGTTCGTAGATCGGCATCCGCCCGGCCTGGAGCGCGGCGATCTTCTCCGCGACGTTGTCCACGCAGACCACGTCGTTGCCGAGGTCCGCGAAGACCGCGCCCGTGACGAGCCCGACGTAGCCGGTGCCGACGACGCAGATGTTCATGGGCGAGCGGGCTCGATCATAGCAGAGGTTGTGGGCGCCTCCGCAAGCGTTCGGCGGCTACTGCGCGAGGGCGAGCAACGTGTGCAGCAGGACGTTGGCGCCGCGCTGGATCGCGGTCGCGTCGCTCAGCTCGTCCACGCGGTGGCTGCGCCCGCCCGTCGACGGGATGAAGATCATCCCGGCCTCCGTGATCGCGGCGAGGTTCTGGGCGTCGTGCCCCGCGGCAGAGTAGAGGCGCGTGAATCCGAGGCCGAGCTGCGCGCACGCCGTCTCCGTGGCCGCCTGCACGCGCGCGGCGCAGAGGGCGGGTGTCGTCGCCGACATGGACCGGATCTCGACCTGGACGCTGCGCCGGCGCGCCAGGCGCCGCGCGAGACTCGCGCAGCGGCGGTCGAGCATGAGGAGCGTGTCGGGATCGGGCCCCCGCATCTCGTGCACGAGCTCGCCGCGCGCCGGCACGATGTTCGAGACGCCGGGGTGCACCGTGACGACGCCGACGTTGGTCACGCTCCTGCCGCCGCCGTGCCGGACGACGAGGTCGCGCGCCTTGAGCGCGTACTCCGCGGCGGCCAGGAAGCCGTCGCGCCGGCGGTCCATCGGCGTCGTGCCCGCGTGGTCGGCCTGGCCGGTGAAGATCACGCGCGAGCGCCGCACGCCGACGATGGCGTCGACGACCCCGATGGGGATGCCCGCCTCCTCGAGCCGCGGGCCCTGTTCGATGTGGAGCTCGACGTACGCCGCGACCGAGCCGGCCGGGGCCTGCGCCTCGCCCGCGCGGCGCGCGTCGAAGCCGGCGCGCCCCATCGCGTCCACGAGCCGCTCGCCGTCCGCGGCCGCCATGTCCTCGACCCGCGTGACGTCGAGCTTGCCACAGAACGCGCGGGAGCCGAAGAGGCTCCCGTAGCGGCCTTCCTCGTCACTCCATGCCGCGACGGCGAGGGGGAGGCGGTGCGGCGGCTGCCGCTCGCGGATCGTCTGGAGGACCTCGAGCCCGGCCAGCACGCCGAGCGCGCCGTCCAGGATGCCGCCCTCGGGCACCGTGTCGATATGCGAGCCGGTGAGGACCGCGGGGCCCTCGGCGCCGAGTGCCGTGATGCCGAGCGCGCCGAACACGTTCCCGGCAGGGTCCACCCACGTCTCGAGCCCGGCCGCGCGCATCTCCCCGAGGAGCCACGCCCGCGCCTCTTCGTGCTGGGGCGACCAGCAGGGGCGCGTCACGCCGCCGCCCGGCAGCGCGCCGAACCGCGCGAGCGCGTCGATCCTGTCTTGAAGGCGCGAAGCCGAGATCGCGACCACGGACGTCGAGTATAGCCTTGACTTCATCCGAGGAGGATTCCTAGAATGAACCACCGTTCAGCGGCTTCGGATCGCCCCATCCCAGGAGGGGAAATGGACTTCTCGCTGACTCCCGAACAGGACGCGTTCCGCCAGACGGTCCGCGCCTGGCTCAAGGAGAGCCTGCCGCGCGAGTGGAAGGACCTCGGCCGCTCCGACATCCCGCGCATCGAGACGTACGAGATCTTGAAGCAGTGGCAGCGCCGGCTCTACGACGCCGGGTTCATCGGCCTCACGTGGCCCAAGGAGTACGGCGGCCGCGGCCTCACGTTCGTCGAGGAGCTGATCCTCCAGGAGGAGATCGCGCTCGCGAAGGCGCCGCCGATCCTGAACGTCCTCGGCGTCGGCATGGCCGGCCCCACCATCATCGCCTACGGGACCGAGGCGCAGAAGAAGCGCTACCCGCCGAGGATCCTCTCGTGCGAGGAGATCTGGTGCCAGGGCTACTCCGAGCCGAACGCGGGCTCCGACCTCGCCTCGCTCCAGACGCGCGCGGTCCGAGACGGCGAGTCCTGGGTCATCAACGGCCAGAAGGTATGGACCTCGTTCGCCCAGGTGGCCGACTGGATGATGCTGCTCGCGCGGACCGACCCCGGCGCGACCAGGCACAAGGGGATCACCTACTTTCTGCTCGACATGAAGCTCCCGGGCATCACGGTGAAGCCGCTCCGGCAGATCACGGGCGATTCCGAGTTCAACGAGGTCTTCTTCGACAACGTGCGCGTCCACGAGTCGCAGGTCCTCGGGGGCGTCAACCAGGGCTGGCAGGTCGGCATCACGACGCTCATGTACGAGCGCCTGACGCTGGGCTTCGGCCTCCAGATGCGGCTCCGGATCGCGCTCGACGGCCTGTTCGAGCTGGCGCGGAAGGTGGAGAAGAGCGGCCGCGTGCTCACGCGGGACCCGCTCGCGCGGCAGAAGCTCGCGCAGCTCTGGATCGACACCGAGTGCCTCCGGCTCACGGGCGCGCGCGCGATCACGAAGCTCCTGCGCGGGGAGATGCCCGGCCCCGAGGCGTCCGCGGGGAAGATGGTGTGGGTCGAGACCCACCAGAAGCTCCAGGAAGTCGCGATGGAGCTCGAGGGGCCGTACGCGCAGCTGGCGAAGGGCTCCGACTGGGCCGTGGACGGAGGCGCCTGGCAGCACTCCTTCCTCCGCTCGCGCGCCAACTCGATCGAGGGCGGCACGACGGAGATCCAGAAGAACATCATCGCCGAGCG
>JBBTPF010000046.1:4417-6583 GCA_038066295.1 Candidatus Methylomirabilota bacterium
TGGACGGAGCCGAACGCGCGCTGGGACGCCGCGGGAGTGACGACGACCGCCCGCGAGGACAAGGGCGGCTTCGTGCTCTCCGGCACGAAGCTCTTCGTGCCCGACGCCCACCTGGCCGAGGTACTCGTCGTCGTCGCGCGCACGTCGGAGGCCAGGACGCCGGAGGAGGGCGTGAGCCTCTTCCTCGTGCCGAAGGGCGCCCGCGGCCTCGAGGTGAAGCTCCTGCCGACGATGGACCAGACGCGCAAGCTCTGTGAGGTCGGCCTGAAAGACGTCGCCGTGCCCGCGGCGGCGCTCGTGGGGGCGAAGGGCGGCGCGTGGCCGGCGCTCGCGCGCGTCGCCGAGCGCGCGACGGTCGCGCTCTGCGCCGAGATGTGCGGCGGCGCGCAGAAGGTCCTGGAGATGACGACGGAGTACGCGAAGATCCGCGTCGCGTTCGGCAAGCCCATCGGGACCTACCAGGGCGTCAAGCACAAGGCCGCCGACATGCTGGTGGATGTCGAGAACGCGAAGTCACTCACGTACTACGCGGCGTGGGCGATGGACGAGAACGCTCCCGAGGCCGGGCTGGCGGCCTCGATGGCCAAGGCGTATGCGTCCGACGCGTACCGGAAGGTGGCGGGGACAGGCATCCAGCTCCACGGCGGCATCGGCTTCACCTGGGAGCACGACCTGCACCTATACTTCAAGCGCGCCAAGTCGTCGGAGTTCACCTTCGGCGACGCGACGTACCACCGCGAGCGCGTGGCCCAGCTCATACATCTATAGCCGCCCGAAGCCGCCTGGTCGCGGAGGTGGTGGCCGCCGTCGGCGGACGGCCCCGGGAGCCATGAGCCCAGTGAGCGATACGCCCTCGGTTCCCGTCGAGCCCCGACCCGCATCCTCGGTCGTCATCGTGCGGCCCGCGCCGCCGGGCGCGCCGGAGCCGATCGAGGTCTGGATGATCCGGCGCAACCGGGGCATGAAGTTCCTCGGCGGGTTCTACGCGTTCCCAGGCGGCAAGGTCGACGCCGAGGACGCCGCGCCCGAGGCCCTCGCCCGCTGCGTCGGCCTCGAGACCGTCGAGGCCGAGACGATCTTTCCGGGCCACGAGGGCGCGCCCGCGCTCGCCTTCTGGGTCGCCGCGGTCCGGGAGCTGCTCGAGGAGAGCGGCCTCCTGCTCGCGTGCGACGAGGATGGGCATCCCGTCGACGCCCGGACCGCGGGGGTGAGGGACGGGATCGAGCGCTTCCGCAAGGCGCTCGTCGCGGGCGAGGCGCCGTTCGCCGGGCTCGTCGCGCGCGAGCGCTGGCGCTGCGACCTCCGCGGGCTCCGCTATCTCTCGCACTTCATCACGCCGCGCTCGAGTCCGATCCGGTTCACCGCGCGCTTCTTCCTCTGCCGCGTGCCGGCGGACCAGGCGCCGCGCCTCTTCACGGAGGAGACGTCGGAGGCCTTCTGGATCCACCCGGGCGAGGGCTACCGCCGCTTCCTCGCCGGCGAGATGAAGATGGCGGAGCCGGCCGAATACGCGCTCGCGTATCTTGCCCAGTTCACGTCGGTCGACGACCTCTGGGCGGCCCACGACGACGGCCGCCACAAGTTCCACGGGATCATCGACCGGACCGAGTTCTGGGGCGACTTCGACTGGAAGGCGAGCCGGGGGGAGACCCCGAAGCCCCGCATCGGCTGACGGCGGCCGGACCAGGCCAGGACCGTGATCCCTTTGGCGTCCCGGCGGAAATCGGGTAGTCTGGGTGGCCCGGACGATCCGTTCACCAGTGATTGAGGAGGATGACCCATGCCTTCACTGACACGTCGAGGGTTCCTCGCGGGCGGGGCCGCCGCCGGCGTCGCCGCAGGTCCGTGGATGCCGAGAAGCCACGCGCAGGGCGGACCCATCAAGGTCGGCGTCGTCCTTCCCTACACGGGCGTGTACGCGGTCCTCGGCGAGTCGATCACGCAGGCGATGGAGCTGGTCTTCGCGCGCGAGAACTGGACGGTCGCCGGCCGCAAGATCGAGATGATCAAGGAAGACGACGAGATGAAGCCGCCGGTCGGCGTCCGCAAGACGGAGAAGCTGATTGACTCCGACAAGGTGGACATCCTCACCGGTCCCGTCCACAGCGGCATCCTCATGGGGATGCGCGACAAGGTCCACAACTCGAAGACGATCCTCATCGTCTC
>JBBTPF010000047.1:0-3428 GCA_038066295.1 Candidatus Methylomirabilota bacterium
CGCTCCTGGGCGCGCTGCTCTTCGGGCTCATCGGCGCCACGTCGCCCTGCCAGCTCACCACCAATCTGAGCGCGCTCGCGTACGCCTCGGCGCATCCCGGCGGCGGGCGGCCCGTCGCGCTGGCGCTCGCCTACATCGCCGGCAAGGTGTCGGTCTACACGCTCGTCGGCGGCGGCGTCATCCTCGCCGGCCTCCAGCTCCAGGCGGCCTCGATCCCGGTGGTGATCGTCGCGCGCAAGGCGCTCGGCCCGCTCATGATCCTCGTCGGCCTCGGCCTGCTCGGCCTCTGGCGCTTCCGGCTCGGCCTCGGGCAGGCGCTGGCCCATCGGCTGCGCGAGCGTTTCAAGGCGCCCGGCGCCGGCGGCGCCTACCTGCTCGGCGTGGCCTTCTCGTTCGCCTTCTGCCCGACGCTCTTCTGGCTCTTCTTCGGCCTGACGATGCCGCTGGCGCTCCGGAGCACCGCCGGGTGGGCCTTTCCCGGGCTCTTCGCCCTCGGCTCGTCATTGCCCCTTCTGGCGATCGCCGGCCTCGTCGCCGCCGGCGCCGGCGCGGCTGAGGTGGTCGCGGGTGGCATGCGCCGGCTCGAGCGGCCAGTGCGCGTCGGCGCCGCCGTGATCCTGCTCCTCGCGGGCATCCACGACACCCTCGTGTACTGGGCGCTCTGAGACGATGACGACCCCACGTATCTTGAAGCTTCGATGATCGCCGCCGGGCTGGGCCTGGCCGTTCTGCTCGCCGTCGCTGCGACGACAGGGCGGTTGCGCGGGGTCGCTCCGCCGCCGGGAGCGCCCACGCTCGAGCAGCTCGGCGACTACGGGCGGGTGCCGCCCTTCGCGCTCACCGAGCGCTCGGGCCGCCGGGTCACGCTCGACGACCTCCGGGGCGTCGTGTGGGTCGCCGACTTCATCTACACCGAGTGCACGGAGTCCTGCCCGACCCAGAGCCTCGAGTTCACCCGGCTCCAGAGCGAGTTCGCGGGGGCCGCCGACCTTCGCCTGGTCTCCATCACGGTCGATCCTCAGCACGACACGCCCGAGGTGCTGCGGCGGTACGCGGAGCGCTACGGTTCGGGAGACAGGTGGTGGTTCCTCACGGGGGACAAGCCCGACATCTACTGCCTCGCCCAGCAAGGCTTCCGACTGAGCGTCGTCGACACGGCAGCGGCGGCCCCACCGACCTGCGGCCGAGCGCTTCGTCTGGGGCCGGCTCCGGCGTGGGCGAGCCACGGCTCCAAGGGCCTCGTCATGCACAGCGCCCGCGCCGTCCTGGTGGACCGGGCCGCGCGCATCCGCGCCTATCATCTGGCGACCGAGGCCGAGTCGATGAAGAGTCTCCGCGCCAACCTGCGGCGGCTCCTGGCCGAGGCCTCGCCTGCCGGAGGATCGCGATGACCTCACGACGTGAGTTCCTCGAGGCTGCCGGGCGGGTCGGCCTCGGCGCCGCAGCCTTCGGAGCGGGCGTGGCGCTCGACCCCCGTCGCGGCGCGGCGGCTGCGGATTCGGTCCGCACGATTCTCGTGGACGGGTGCCCGCTGAGCCGACGCGCGGCGCTCGGGTTCGCCACCATGGCAACGGCCGGTGCCCTCGCCCCTGCCCGCGCGTGGGGCCGAGCGTCGGAAGAGGGACACCGGCCGTTCCTCGAACTCCCGATCCTGGCCGAGGACCCGACCGCCGTACCGGTGCGGGCCGGCGTGGACCATCCGATGGAGCGCGATCACTTCATCACGTCCATCGAGCTGACGCTGCCGGGCGACCCGCTCGCCCGCAAGGGCACCTTCCGCTTCACACCGGCCAGCGGCCAGGCCTGGATCGCGTTCCCCATGCGGTCGGGCCTCGGCGGGCTTCTCCGGGCGACCGTGGAATGCAGCCGTCACGGGCGCTTCGCGGCCACGCGCGAGCTACGCGTCGCGGGTGACGGCTGCGCCGCCGTGCCGGCCCCGCCTGACAAGACCCAGGTGGGCCGTCCGCGGCTGCGCCTGCCCCGGACGCCCGCGGCGGGCGAGACCGTCGAGGTCTGGGCGCGCGTCGAGCACGACTCGGACACCGGGCTGAGCCTCCGCGACGGCAGCTACGTCCGCGTGCGCCCGGAGTTCTTCGTGAGGCAGATGCGCGTCTACCTCGACCAGAGCCTGGTGAGCGACTTTCAGTTCACCGCAGCGCTGAGCCCGAACCCCATCATCCGCTTCCCGCTGAAGGTGACGCGCGCGAGCCGGCTGCGTGTCATCTTCGTGAACAACCGGGGTCAGCGGTGGGAGGCAACGGAACGGATTCAGCCGACCGGCTGACGCGGGCGGGCCGGTCTCGAACCGCCGCCCACCGAAGGAGGCACGGCGATGAGGAACTGGTCGACGATCGGCGCATTCGCCATCGCGGTGTTGCTCGGGGCCGTGTTTCTCGGGGGAGCAGCGGCCGAAAAGGCGGCTCCAGAGATCCGAGCTACGCGCTTCGTCCTCACCGACCGGGATGGGAAGAGCCGTGCCGAGCTGGGCACGAGCCCGGACGGGTCGGTGGCGCTCCGGCTCGCCGACGCTCGCGGCGTCAACCGGGCCACCCTCAGCGTGGCCGCCGGCGGCGTCTCTCGCCTGGCGCTTCACGGCGCGGACGGGCGACCGAGGGCTCAGATGACCACCGGCCCCGACGACTGGCCGAACATGGTCTTCTTCGACAAGCAGGGCATGCGGCGGGCGGCGCTCGACATCGGCCTGGGTGGATGGCCGGTCTTCGCCCTGGCGGACGACCGCGGCGACGACCGGGCCGTCCTCCAGGTGGTCCCCGACGGCACGCCGGTGCTGGTGCTGTTCGACAAGACCGGCCGGGTGATCTGGAAGACGCCCTGAGGTGAGGCGCCCGCCCGCGCTTCTCGTTTTCTTGTCCGTCCTGCTCCTGGCACTCGGGGCGACGGGCGGCGCCCTGATGTCCGTGCTCCAGCCCCAGATCCGCCAGTACGCCAGCGAGCGGATCTTCGCCGCCCGCGAAGTTCACACGCTTTCCGGATCGCGTGACTACGACGCCGATGTGGTCAGTGAGATCGTCTTCACGATCGAGGCGGGGCTGTCCTTCTTCCACACGCACGGCGAGGGCATGGGACTCGTCTTGCTGTTCGCCGCCGCCCTCGTAGCCTCGCTGGCGAGGCCACGCATGTTGCGCGGGGGGCTGCAGTGGCTTCTGGGATTGTCCGCGCTCTTCCCCATCGGCTACCTCGCGTACAGCGCGTTCATCATCGTCTACGGCCGGGACCGGGGCATCGCGCTGGCCGAGCGCCTGCTGCTGATCCCCGCCGGCTCGTCGGCGGTCCTCGCTCTCGCCGGCCTGGCCTGCGCTGCCGGGCTCCTGCTCGTGAACAGGCGTCTCCGACGGACCGGCGAGATGCTCCTGCCGTCGACACCGCTGAGCGCCGCCGACAACGCTGACGACCGCGCCGGCTGGAAG
>JBBTPF010000048.1:0-1159 GCA_038066295.1 Candidatus Methylomirabilota bacterium
GCGGCGAACGCCGCGTGCGCGCGGCCGGAGTCGTGGAGCCGCCCGAGCCGTGCCAGGATCGCGTCGTCGAGCGCCTGGACGCCGAGGCTCAGCCGGTTCACCCCGGCGGCGCGGTAGCCCTCGAGCTTCGCGCGCGTCACGCTCTCGGGGTTGCACTCGACGGTGATCTCGGCGCCGGCGGCGATTTCGAAGCCGCGGCGGAGCCGGTCGAGGATCGCCGCGAGCGCGTCCGCCGTCAGGAGCGACGGTGTCCCGCCGCCGAGGTAGAGGGTCGCGAGGCGGACCCGCGGCGCCCACGGGAGCGCGGCCAGCAGGTCGAGCTCGCGGTGGAGGGCCGCGAGGTAGCGCGCCAGCGCGCCCTCGTCGAGAAGCGCCGTGGTGAAGCTGCAGTAGTGGCAGCGTCTGGCGCAGAACGGAACGTGGATGTACAGCCCGAGCGCGTCTGCAACCGGCGGGTTGTCCGCAAGCACCGAGCAAGGGAGATCGTTCCGACGTGCGGAGCCGGGGAGCATCTCTCTCAGGCCACCCACGGTCCTATCCGATCTCGCGGTCTCCGCTACAACAGTTATGGAATGTAGTTGGCGAGTCTCCACCAGCGCAGCCAGTGCCGGTCGCCGTCCCACGACCAGTAGATGAGGAAGGCCTTGCCCCGGATCTTGTCGCGCCGCACGAACCCCCAGTAACGGCTGTCCTGGGAGTTGTCACGGTTGTCGCCCATCACGAAGTACGAGTCGGGCGGCACGATCGCAGGCTCGCAGCCGTACGCGTAGCCGCAGTAGCCGTCCTGCCCGGGACGCGCGAGCGCCGAGTCGGCGAACTTCGTGTAGGACTCGGTCAGGGGCGTGCCGTTCACGAACACCTGGCGGCCGCGGATCTGGATCCGGTCGCCGGGCGTGCCGACGATGCGCTTGATGAAGTCGCGCTTCTCGTCTTGAGGGTACTTGAACACGATGATGTCGCCGCGCTGCGGGCTGCGCAGGCCCGGCGCGCGCCACTCGACCCACGGGAGCTCCGCGCCGTAGAGGAACTTGTTCACGAGGATGTAGTCGCCGACGACCAGGGTGTCCATCATGGAGCCGGACGGGATCGTGAAGGCCTGGACGACGAGCGCGCGGATGACGAGCGCCAGGATGACGGCGACGCCGATGGCCTCGGCGTA
>JBBTPF010000049.1:0-1466 GCA_038066295.1 Candidatus Methylomirabilota bacterium
CGCCGTCGCGAGACGCACGAGCGCCGCGTAGGAGACGCGCGTCACGAGGAGCACGCCGACGGGGACCGCGGCGAGCAGCACGAGCCACGTCCCCACGTTCCCGACCGCCGCGCGGAGCCCCGAGGTGACGGTCCAGCCGACGAGCCCGCCGCCCGCCGCCGCGGGACGCGCCGCGGCCGGCACGGCGCTCGACGCCTGGGTCAGGAGCCCGGTCGCGCTCACGAGCAGGAGCACCAGGCCCGCGACGGGCACCCAGCCGCGCGTCACGAGCGGCCGCACGAACGCCGAGGCTCCCCAGGCCCCCAGCAGGATCGGGAAGAGGAAGCCCGCGTAGCCGAAGGACTGGAACGCGACCCAGCCGAGCCAGACGCCGACGGGCCCGACGGGGCTCGCCTGCTCGGCCGGGGGTAGCGCGGGATCGAACATCGCGAGCGCGACCAGCCCGAAGCCCGCGGCCGCGAGGGCGAGGATCCCCTTCACCTCGCTGAGCCAGCGGTCACCGCCCTTCTTCCGGCGGGGACGCGGCCGCGGGTCGGTCTTCTCCTCGGTCGAGACGAGCGTCGGCATCAGACCTCCAGGATGATCGGGAGCACCACCGGCTTCCGGCGGAAGCGCTGGTTGATGAACTGGCGCACCGCCGTGCGCGCGCGCGCGGCGAGGGCCTCGCGGTCGCGCGGCGCCTCGGGCTCGGCCCCGGCGAGCGCCGCGAGCACGGCGGCCTTCAATTCCTCGAGAAGCGGCTCGTTCTCCTTCACGTAGACGAAGCCGCGGGAGGCGATCTCCGGTCCCGCGACGACGGCGCCGTGCTGGTCCACGGCGATCGCGACCGCCACCAGCCCGTCCTCGGCCAGGAGCTGCCGGTCGCGCAGGACCACGGCACCGATGTCGCCGATGGACTTGCCGTCCACCAGGACGCGGCCCGCGGGGAACCGGCCGACGACGCGCGCCGAGGTCTTCGTCACCTCGAGCCCGGTGCCGTCCTCGATGAGGAACACGCGGTCGGCGGGCAGGCCGACGCTCGCCGCGAGGCGCGCGTGCCCGAGGAGGTGGCGGTACTCACCGTGGACGGGAATGAAATATCGGGGCCGCGTCAGGGTGAGCATCAGCTTCAGATCCTCCTGGCTCGCGTGCCCCGAGACGTGGACGAAGGCGTTGTCCTCGTAGAGGACCTCGGCGCCCAGGCGGTAGAGCGCGTTGACGACGCGGCCGATCGTCCGCTCGTGGCCGGGGATCACGCGCGCCGAGATGATCACGAGGTCGCCGGGCGCCACCTGCACGTACTTGTGCTCGCGCGCCGCCATGAGCGCGAGCGCGGAGTTGGGCTCGCCCTGGCTCCCCGTCGAGAGGATCACCTGGCGCGCGGGCGGGAGGCCCGCGAGCTCCTCGAGCGGCAGCAGAAGGTCGTCCGGGACGCGCAGGTAGCCGAGCTCGGCGGCGATCGTCACATTCTTCTGCATGCTCATGCC
>JBBTPF010000050.1:0-5719 GCA_038066295.1 Candidatus Methylomirabilota bacterium
AGACGGCCGGGTACTCGCCGACCTGCGGGTCCACCGGCCCGAGGACCGCGTTCGCATCCATGAGGATCTCGCCGGCCGCGAGCGCCAGGAGCGTCCCGCCCGACATCGCGTAGTGCGGCACGATGACGGTGACCTTCGCCGGATGGTTCCGGAGCGCGCTCGCGATCTGCTGGGTCGCCAGCACGAGCCCGCCCGGGGTGTGCAGGACGAGGTCGATCGGCATCTCGGGCGGCGTGAGGCGGATCGCGCGCAGGATCTGCTCCGAATCGTCGATGTCGATGTAGCGGGCGATCGGGATGCCGAGGATCGAGCGGGACTCCTGCCGGTGGATCAGCGTGACGACCCGCGACCCGCGCCGGCGCTCGAGGCGGCGGAGCACGCGGATCCGCGCCATCGCGAGGAGCCGCGCCTGGAGCATCGGCATGACGGCCGAGACCAGGAAGAAGATCCACACGAGGTTCCAGAACCCGTCCATCGCTCTCAGCCCTTGATGTTCCCGATCGGGGTGAGCGAGACGACCTTGCGCGCGATGTCGAGCCGGTGCACGACGTCCACGACCTCGCCGAGATCCTTGTAGGCGAAACCCGCCTCCTCGGCGACGCCCGACTTGGACGCGGCGCGGACGATGATCCCGCGCTCTCCCATCTGCTTGATGAGCGCCTCGCCCCAGACCCGACGCTTGGCCTGGGTGCGCGACATCGAGCGCCCCGCCCCGTGGGCGGTCGAGCCAAACGTCTCCGTCATCGCGTGCGCCGTGCCGACGAGGAGCGCCGAGCCGGTCTCCATCGAGCCGCCGATGATCACGGGCTGGCCGACCTCGCGGTACGCCGCGGGCACGTCGGGCGCGCCGGGGCCGAACGCGCGGGTCGCGCCCTTGCGATGGACGACCAGCTCGAGCGGCTCGCCGTCCACGGCGTGGCGCTCGAGCTTCGCCGTGTTGTGGCAGACGTCGTAGATCACGCCGAGCCCGAGGTCGCGCGGGTCCCGGCCGAACACGCGCCCCATCACCTCGCGCACGCGGTGGGTGATCAGCTGGCGGTTCGCGAATGCGCTGTTGGCGGCGGCCAGCATCGCGCCGAAGTACGCCCGGCCTTCCGGCGAGCGGAACGGCGCACAGGCCAGCTCGCGATCCCGAACAACGATCCCGTAGCCGTGCATGACCTGGTCGAATCGCCGGAGATAGTCGGTGCCGATCTGGTGGCCGAAGCCGCGCGAGCCGCAGTGGAGCATGACCAGGATCTGGCCGGGCTGCTCGATCCCGAAGACCTTCGCCACGCGCGGGTCGTGGATGCCGCCGGGCGGCACGACCTGGATCTCGAGGTAGTGGTTGCCGGAGCCGAGCGTGCCGAGCTGGTCCCGGCCGCGGGTGACCGCCCGCTGGCTCACCTGGTCGGGGTCGGCGCCCGGCAGGCAGCCGCCGCCCTCGGTGGCGTCGAGGTCCTCGGGCCAGCCGTAGCCGCGCCGCACGCACCAGCCGGCACCCTCGCGCATGACCTCGCCGAACTCGTCCCCGGAGAGCCGCACGAACCCCTTGCACCCGACGCCCGACGGGACGGCGGCGAAGAGCGCGTCGACGAGCTGGACGAGCCTCGGCCGGACCTCGGCCTCGGTGAGGCTCGTCCGCAGCACGCGCATGCCGCAGTTGATGTCGAAGCCGATCCCGCCCGGCGAGATCACTCCGGTGTCGGCCCGGAACGCCGCGACCCCCCCGATCGGGAACCCATAGCCCCAGTGGCCGTCGGGCATGCAGAGCGCGGCGCGCACGATCCCGGGCAGGCACGCGACGTTCGTCACCTGCTCGAAGACGCCCTCGTCCATGCGGGCGAGCAGCGCCTCGGAGGCGTAGATGCGCGCGGGCACGAGCATCCCGGGCTTCTCGCTCGGCGGGATCTCCCACACGCAGTCGGCGATGGGGACGGTCTTCATGGGCATGACGTCAAATGTCGATGACCACCCGCGCCCGCCAGCCGCGCGGGCAGGGCTCCAGCGCGAACTGATGGAACGTCACGGCCTTGGGATCGGCGCGGAGCTCGGTCGTGGCGCGGTCGATCGCGCCGCCTGCGAGCCGCGCGGTGAGCCGGGAGGGCGAGCCGTCGCTCACCCGCACCTCCGTCACGGGAAACACCAGCTGCTCGCTGTCCTTCATATAGATCAGCTCGGAGAGCCAGTCGTAGAGCAGGAGGTCGAGTGAGGGGGCGGTGAGCTCGACGCTGCGCTCGACGCCCGTCCGGACGGTGGCCGGGTCCACCATGACCTCGGCCAGGGTCCGGGCGGCCGTCACGAAGAGATCGTCGAGGTCGTCCCCCTCGATCTCGACGGCGCAGTCGGCGACTGCGACCAACTCGAGGAACCGGTATCGGCCCACAGCCCCCCGCTGGCTCTCTACTCGCCCTTCACCGGAATCGTCGTGCCCTTCGCACCCGGCGCCTTGGGCAGCTTGATGGTCAGCAACCCGTCCTTGAAGGTCGCGCTCACCTTCTCGGTCTCAACGCCCATGGGCAGCGCGAGCGTCCGGGTGAACGCGCCCCACGACCGCTCGAGCCTGTGATGCTTCTCGTCCTTCTCCTCCTTCTCCTTGTGCTTCTCCCCCTTGATGGTCAGCATCTGGTCCTGGAGCTGGACGCTGATGTCCTTCTGCTCGACGCCCGGGACCTCCGCCTTCACGAGATAGGCGTCCTTGGTCTCGGAGAAGTCGAGCTTGGGCGCCCACTCCCCGACCGCCTCGAACTCGTCCCAGCGCGGCTCGAAGAAGCGGTCGAACAGCCGCTCCATCTCCTGTCTCAGGGTCTCCATGCCTCTCCACGGAGCCAACGTACGCATCGAATCTCCCTCCTCTGCTCGGTCGAATCCCGTCATTCCGCTGCTTCCGGTACGGTGATCTTGGTCGCAGTCCACCGCGTGCCGGCCTTCTCGACGTGCACCGTGACGAAGTCACCCGGCTTCACCGCCCACGCGCTGAGCGGCACCTCGACGAACTCGCCGGGCCAGCCCGCCGGCCCGGGCTCACGGCTCCGCTTCGACGCCACGAACCGCGTGGACGGCGTCACGACAATCGTCTGGCGCGTGATCTCGGTCTTGCCGTCCTTCAGCTGCCAGGGCCCGACCTCCCCGACGACGATGGTCCCCTTGTCGGGATCGATGGCCATCACCGTCCCGGAGTGGTCCGACGCCGCGGCGGTGCCGGGCGCGAGCGCCAGCGCGGCGACGATCGCGAGCGTCACACGCATACGCATCTGCGCGCACCTCCTTCCCGACCTCGCCGACCCATCGGGAAGCGAAGCAACCGAAGTGCCACACCAGGGGTCGCCGAAACGGTTGAATCCACGGAGCTTTCGTGGCCTCGCACCGGCGGTCCTGGGGCGTCCGCGCCTCACCTGAGGCGGGCGGGCGCGCGAGACGCTTCAGGGGTGGGTTATTTGAGGTGGTCTTTGAACCAGGCGACCGTCGCGGCCGTCGCGCTCGCGAGTGCGGCGGGATCCTCGAAGAGGTGATCGCCGCCGGGAACGACCTCGATCCTGCGCGGTCCGCCGAAGCGGTCGAGCAGCAGCGCGATCGCCTTCCGGATCGGCGTGTCGTGCTCGCCCACGACGAGGAGCGCCGGCACGGTGACCCGGGCCACGGCGTCCTCGGCCCCCGCCGGGTTGGGCGAGCGGAGCGCCAGCGCGCGGATGCGCGGGTCGCGCGCGGCCAGGACCAGCACCACGGCGGCGCCCGAGCGGGCGCCGGCGGCGCCGATCCGGCCGGCGTCCACCTCGTCGAGCCCCTCGAGCGTGTCCAGGGCGGCGGCGAGGTCGTCCGCCTGCTGCTCCGGGGTCGAGTCCTCCGGCGCGCCCTGGCTCTCGCCGTGTCCGGTGAAGTCGAAGAGGAACGCGGCGAAGCCGAGGGCCCGTAGCGCTTCGGCAACCGCCCGGTTGCGTGGACTGTCCTTGCCGCTCCCCCAGCCGTGGGCGAAGACGACCACCGGGTGCGGCCCGGGCGAGGCCGGCACGAGGAGCCGGCCCGCGAGCGCCCAGCCGCGCGAGTTCTTGAACAGGACGCGCACATCGCCGGGATCGGCGGGGACGACGGGCGTGCCCGGCTCACCGCAGCGAGCGAGCATCGCGATGACCTCGTCGTCCGAGACGGGCGAGAAATCCATGTAGTACTGGCCGACGGCCATGAAGTCCGGGTCCACCGTGAGGCTCACGAACCGGTCCGCGGCGCGCTCGAACTCACGGGCCGCGGAGTCGGAGGCGCAGGGCACCGCCACGATGATCTCGCGGGCCCCGTGGCGCCGCGCGTACTCGAGCGCCGCCCGCATCGTGAGCCCGGTCGCGAGGCCGTCGTCCACCAGGACCACGGCGGGACCCGGCAGGTGCGCGGCGAGCGGCGGCACGCGGTAGGTCGTCATGCGGCGGCGGATCTCCTTTGAAACCCGCTCCTTCGCCTTCTCGACGTCCGCCGGCCCGAGCCCGAGCATCGCCACCGAGCGCTGATCTACGGTCGCCTGGCCGTCCTCGTCGAGCGCCCCGAACGCGAACTCGGGGGCGCTCGCCGAGGTGAGCTTGCGCGCGTAGACCACCGTCAGCGGCACGCGGAAGCGCTCGACGATGGGCATGGCGACCGAGACGCCGCCGCGCGGAATACCGGCCACCACGCACGGCGGCTTCCAGATCGGGGCGAGCGCTTCGGCCAGCTCCCGGCCGGCGTGGGCGCGATCACGGAATGTCATGGCACACCCGGAGCGATCCCAAGCAAGGACCGGGCCGGGCCTTAACTGGCGGAGAAATCGAAGGATCGCGATCGGCGCACGGGTGCCGGCGCAGGCATCCGCGCCCCATGTGGGGCACGGACGCACGCCAGGCCGGATCCATGAATGGTCCCCGTGGAGGCGGACGGTGGCACACGGAGCGCAGCCTCGGGAGGGGTCGACGAGACCCGTTCCCGCCGCGTGGCCTCGGACCCCGCGCGCAGGCTGGAGCCCAGCCGCGACGGGGCCAGGCGCCAGTCCGCCGCCGGCACCTCCGGGCACTGACAATTCTCGTCACATCGTGCCGTTAAATCCTGTCCGGCCGGCGGCCGACAGGAACGCCGCTGCCTTGGAAGTCCTTGAGATTTCAAGCCGCGGACGGCTGGCATCGGTGCTGCAACATTCGGTCGCCATGAACAGCGACCCTAAAGTCGTCGTGGTGATGCCCGCCTACAACGCGGGGCGGACGCTTCGTCTGACCTACGAGGAGCTGCCAAAAGATGCCGTCAACCTGGTGATCCTGGTGGACGACGGCTCCACCGACGCGACGCTCGACGTGGCGCGCCAGCTCGGGCTCGAGATCTTCGTCCACAACCGCAACTACGGCTACGGGGCGAACCAGAAGACGTGCTACGCGGAGGCGCTGCGCGCCGGGGCCGACATCGTCGTGATGGTGCACCCGGACTACCAGTACGATCCGCGGCTCGTGCCGCAGATCATCGAGCCGATCCTCCGGGGCGAGGCCGACGTCGTGCTGGGCTCGCGCCTCAAGGCGGGCTCGGCGCTCCGGCAGGGCATGCCGTGGTGGAAGTACGCGGCGAACCGGTTCCTGACGGGCCTGGAGAACCGGGCCTTCGGGCTCGCGCTCTCTGAGTACCACACGGGCTACCGCGCCTTCCGGCGCGAGGTGCTGGAGACGGTGAACTTCGGGGCGAACTCCGACGGCTTCGTCTTCGACCAGGAGATCATCGCGCAGGTCGTCGCGGCCCG
>JBBTPF010000051.1:0-2389 GCA_038066295.1 Candidatus Methylomirabilota bacterium
CAAGGAAACAACGCGATGATGGACGAGGTCACGTTCAGGATGAACAGCGCCTGCTGGCCAAGAAACCACCAGGCGTAGTACACGACCCGGCCGGCGACCTCCGTTCCTCTCGCCGATTCGAGGATGGTCCCGGCGGCCAACCCGGCCAAAAGCAGCACCAGCAGGATGACGGCCAATTTGAGGGAACCCAGAGCATCAAGTACGTTCCTCATTCACATCTCCGGTGGACGCAAGGATGGCATCGCATCCTCATGACTAGATCCCGGCGGACATCCCCAAGACAGGAGCCGTGCCAGTCGCGCAGTGCGTCACTGAGCACGCTCAGCGGCGAGCCTCTCGGCGCGCCGCGCCGTCGTACCATCGCCGCGAGGCCCGTCCCCGGCTCGAGCGCGCGGATCAGCACGCAGCCCGGACGGCCGGCGCGCCCGGCGGTCGCGTTCAGGCAGCAGTGCAGCCCGTAGTTCAGGTAGACGTAGGCGAAGCCGCCCTCGCCGTAGAAGAGCGCGCGGCTTCCCGGCCTGAACGCGGCGTGCGAGGCCTTGTCCTCGGGGCCGAGGTAGGCTTCCGTCTCGACGATCCGTCCCGCGGTGATCGCGCCCCGGCGCCGTGAGACGAGGACGCAGCCGAGCAGGTCGCGCGCGACGGCGCGCGC
The DNA here is from genome assembly GCA_038066295.1 of Candidatus Methylomirabilota bacterium. GTDB lineage: Bacteria > Methylomirabilota > Methylomirabilia > Rokubacteriales > CSP1-6 > JACPCG01. Next base: position 653 of record JBBTPF010000051.1, read on the forward strand.
CGGGCGCAGATAGAAGCGGCGGGGCAGCGGCATGGGCCGGGCCGGCGGCGCGCTACCTGGCGAGGCGCTCGGTGACGAGGCGCCGGAGCGAGTCCTCGTCGAACGCGGTGCCCTGGCGGCTCGGCGGGTCCGCCTCGGTCTTGAGCCCCGTCTCGCTGATGATCGCGCAGATCGTCTGCGCGGGGTCGAGATGCTTTTCGCCGAGCAGCTTGATGAGGACGGCCAGCGTCGCCACGCCCGTGGGCCCCGCCCAGACGCCCTCGGCGCGCGCGAGGCGCCGCTGGGCGGCCAGGATCTCGTCGTCCTCGGCGTCGCCGGCGAGCCCCTTGCCCTCGCGCAGGAGGCGCAGCACCCGGTCGCCTTTCTTGCCGGGATTGCCGGCGGCGAGGCCCTCGGCGACCGTGTAGCCGATCTTGAGCGGGGTGATCGCGGTGCCCTCGCGGAAGGCGCGGGCGATCGCGTTCGCCCGCGTCGCCTGGGCGGCGACCATGAGCGGCGCCCGCGGGATCCAGCCCGCGAGGGACATCTCGCGGAAGCCGCGCGCCGTCGCGATGAACGTCTCGCCCACGGCCACGGGCGCCACGACCACGTCGGGTGGCGCGAACGCGGTCTGCTCGGCGATCTCGTAGGCGAGCGTCTTCTTGCCTTCCTGCTTGTAGGCGTTACGCGAGGCCCCGCAGTCGAAGAAGAGCCCGTCCTCGACGAGCCGGTCCCAGAGCGAGATGAGGTCGTCGTACACGCCCTTGTAGATGATCAGGTCCGACGTCGCCGCCGCCATGTGGAGGAGCTTCGGCGCCGAGGCGCGCTCGTAGGCGAAGATCAGCGAGCGGAGCCCCGCGCGCGCCGAGTAGGCGGCGACGGACGACCCCGCGTTGCCCGAGCTGACGACCGACGTGGCGCGGTAGCCGAACTGGAGCGCGGCGCCGATCGCCGTCGTGGACGAGCGGTCCTTCACGGTGCCCGTCGGGTTCGGCCCGTCGAACTTCAGGAGGAGGCGGCGCACGCCGAGCTCCCCCGCGAGGCGCGGGCAGTCGAGGAGCGGCGTGCCGCCCTCGCCGAGCGTCACGCGGTGCGCGGGGTCGGCGATGGGGAGCACCGGCGCGTACCGCCAGAGCCCGGCGCCCGAGAAGATCGCGGGGCCCGTCGTCCGCAGGCGCTCCAGGTCGTAGCGCAGCTCGAGGAGCCCGTGGCAGCGCTCGCACTCGAGGCGGTAGGTGAGGGAATACGTGGCGCCGCAGTCGATGCACGTGAGGTCCCGGGCCAGCGAGTCGGTCACGTTCTTCTCCCGAAACGGTCATCCACGGCGGTGAGCATCTCCTCGATGCGATGACGCAGCGTGTGCTCGGCGAGCGCGCGGCGGCGCGCATTCTCCCCGATGGCGCGCGCCTCGTCGGGGTGGGCGAGGTAGAAGTCGAGCTGCCGCCGGAGCTCGGGGAGATCGCGGTACGCGACGATTTCCTCGCCCGGCTTGAAGAGCGCGCCGAGATCGTCCTTCCAGTCCACGACCTGGCAGGCGCCCGCGGCCGCGAGCTCGAAGGTGCGCGTGTTGACGCCGGCGATGTCGTTCATCGGGTGATGGTGGTTCAGCGAGAGCGTCGAGGCGCAGTAGACGACGAGCTTCTCGCGCCCGAACACCGGCGGCCCGGCCACCGCGCGGAGCGCGGGGTCGTCGGCGTCCGTCCAGCCGCTGCCCCACAGCCGGAGCGGGTAGCCGAGCATCTCCCGCACGAAGCGCTC
>JBBTPF010000052.1:0-9252 GCA_038066295.1 Candidatus Methylomirabilota bacterium
TGCGCGCGCAGGATCGTGCCGTCCGACTCCCTCACGAGCTCGAGGGCCGCCACGCGGGCCCGCCCGGCCCGGGGGGCGCGCGCCGGCACGTCGTAGAGGCGGCCGCACGCGAGGCACGTGAAGTGGTCGTGCGGCGCGGCATTGCCGTCGAAGCGCATCCCCGCCGCGTGGGCGCGCTCCGCGAGGAATCCCTCGGCGGCGAGCACGCGGAGGTTGCGGTAGACGGTCGCGAGGCTCACGCGCGGCAGCCTCTTCCGCACCCGCCGGTACACGAAGGCGGCGGTGGGATGGACAGCGGTCGCGCGGACGACGTCGAGGATGAGCCGCCGCGGTTTCGTGAGCCGGAGCCCGCGCGCCCGGAGCGTCTCGTGTCCGTGGGCGGGGCCGCCGTTCTTGTTAGGAATCATTCTCAACAAGGTGTACGCAGTGTACCCGGCGCCCGCGCGCGTGTCAACCGCGCGCGCACCGCGTCTGGCGCGCCGGGCCTGCTTCCAGTAGACTATCCACCTCAGGAGGATGGTTCGAATGCCGCAGCCCCCGGTGCTCCGGATCCACGGAGCCCGCCAGAACAACCTCAAGAACGTCTCGCTCGAGATCCCCCACGACCGGCTCACCGTGGTCACCGGCGTCTCCGGCTCGGGCAAGTCGTCGCTGGCCTTCGACACGCTCTTCGCCGAGGGCCAGTGGCGCTACATCGAGTCGCTCTCCACCTACGCGCGCATGTTCCTCGACCGCATCGACCGGCCCGACGTGGATCGGATCGAGCAGATCCGGCCCTCGGTCGCGCTCGAGCAGAAGAACCCGGTCCGGACCGCGCGCTCCACCGTCGGCACCGCCACCGAGGTCTACGACTACCTGCGCCTGCTCTACGCGAAGATCGGGCGCGTCCACTGCCCCACGTGCGGGGCGCCCGCGGCGTCGCACTCGCCCGATTCGATCGTCAGCGCGCTCCTCCGCGAGCATCCGGGGGCGCGCGCCCTCATCGCGTTCCGGCTCTCCGTGCCCGCGGCGCTCCCGCCCGCCGAGCTGTGGGCGAGCCTCACGCGCCGGGGCTTCGCCCGCGTCCGGGTGAACGGCTCGATCCTCGAGCTCGCCGCACCGCCGCCCGCGGACCTCGGCGAGCACAGGGCGATCGCGGTCGTCCTCGACCGCGTGGTCCTCGAGTCGGCCCACCGGGCGCGCATCGCCGAGTCGGTCGAGGCGGCGCTGCGCGAGGGCGGCGGCCAGGTCGAGGTCGAGGTCCTCGGCCACGGCAACCGGGTCTTCGCCGAGGACTGCCGCTGCAGCGGCTGCGGGACGGTCCTCGAGCGGCCGCAGCCGCTCCTCTTCTCGTTCAACCACCCGCTCGGCGCCTGCCCCGAGTGCAAGGGGTTCGGCAACGTCCTGAAGTACGACGAGGCGCGCGTCGTCCCCGACCGCACGCGCACGCTCGCCGAGGGCGCGGTCGAGCCGTGGACGCACCCGTCGGGCAGGTGGCACCAGAAGGAGCTCCTCAAGGCGGCGCGGCGTCACCGGATCGACGCCGACACGCCGTGGGAGAAGCTTCCCGACAAGGCGCGCGCGCTCGTCTACCAAGGCGACGGCGCATTCCCCGGCATCCAGGGCTTCTTCGAGGAGGTCGAGTCGTACCGCTACAAGCTCCACGTGCGCGTCTTGCTCTCGCGCTACCGGAGCCAGTCGCCGTGCCAGACGTGCCGCGGCGCGCGGCTCAAGCCCGCGGCGCTCGCCGTGCGCGTGGCCGGGCTCACGATCGCGGAGTTCACCGCGCTCACGATCGAGAGCGGAGCGCGGCTGCTGGCCGACCTCACGCTCACCGCGTGGGAGGCGGTCGTCGCGCGCGAGGTGCTGCGCCAGCTCAACGCGAAGCTCACGTTCCTCCTGCGCGTCGGCCTCGGCTATCTCACGCTCTCGCGCCAGACGCGCACGCTGTCCGGCGGAGAAGCGCAGCGAATCAATCTGGCCAATCAGCTCGGATCGCAGCTCGTCGGAACGCTCTACGTGCTCGACGAGCCGTCCATCGGGCTGCACGCGCGCGACACGGCGCGGCTCGTGGACCTCTGCCGGGAGCTCGCGCAGGCGGGCAACACCGTCGTGGTCGTCGAACACGACCGCGAGTTCATCGCCGCGGCCGACCACGTCGTGGAGCTCGGCCCCGGCTCGGGCGAGCGCGGCGGGGAGATCGTCTTCAACGGCCCGCAGGGCGAGTTCCAGATGGCGACGCGCTCGCTCACCGCGCGCTACGTGACGGGACGCGAGACGATCCCGGTGCCTCCGTTCCGCCGGAGCGGGCGCCGCCACCTCACGCTCCTCGGCGCGCGCGAGCACAATCTCAAGTCCGTGATGGTGCGGATCCCGCTCCACACGCTCACGGTCGTCGCGGGCGTGTCGGGCTCCGGCAAGTCCACCCTCGTGCACGACACGCTCTACCGGGCCGTCGCGCGCGCCTTCAAGACCGAGTTCGCGCCGCCGGGCGCCTACGACGCGCTCGCCGGGATCGAGTACCTGAAGGGCGTCCGCCTCATCGACCAGGAGCCGATCGGCCGCACGCCCCGCTCGAACCCCGTCACCTACGTGAAGGCCTTCGACGAGATCCGCAAGCTCTACGCCGCGCTCCCGCGCGCGAGGGCGCTCGGCCTCGGCGCGGGCGCGTTCTCGTTCAACGTCCCCGGCGGGCGGTGCGAGTCGTGCCAGGGCGAGGGCTTCCAGAAGCTCGAGATGTACTTCTTCGAGGATGTGTACGTCTCCTGCCAGGAGTGCGAAGGGCGGCGCTACCGCCCCGACGTCCTCCAGGTGAAGCACCGCGGGCGGACGATCAGCCACGTGCTGCAGATGACCGTGGACGACGCCGTCGAGCTCTTCGCGGCCCAGACCGCGCTCGCGCGGCGGCTCCGGGTCCTCCAGGACGTCGGCCTCGGCTACCTCCGGCTCGGCCAGCCGGCGACGACGCTCTCCGGCGGCGAGGCGCAGCGGCTGAAGATCGCGGCCGAGCTCGGCGCCCGCGCCTCGAGCGAGATGCTCTACATCCTCGACGAGCCCACGACCGGCCTCCACCTCGACGACGTCAAGAAGCTCCTGGGCGTGCTGAACCGCCTCGTGGACGCGGGGAACACGGTGCTCGTCGTCGAGCACCACCTCGACGTCATCAAGTCCGCCGACCACGTCGTGGACCTCGGTCCGGAGGGCGGCGAGGACGGCGGCGAGATCGTCGCGGAGGGCACGCCCGAGGCCGTCGCGCAGACGCCGGGCTCGTACACGGGCAAATTCCTCGCGGAGGTCCTCCCGAAGCTCAACGGCAAGAATCGTTGAAAGTCTTTCGGGGGTGGATCGTCGTCGGAGGCGCCTTCCTCGTCCTCTTCGTCGCCTACGGCGCGCAGTACTCCTTCGGCGTCTTCTTCTCGGCGCTCCTCGAAGAGTTCCACTGGAGCCGTGCCAGCCTCTCCGGCGCCTTCACCCTCTACGCGATCCTGTACTGTGTCTTCGGCTTTCCCGCCGGACGGCTCACCGACCTCTGGGGCCCACGCGTCGTCATCGCCGCGGGCGGCCTCTTCCTCGGCGCGGCGTACGCGGGCATGGCGCTCGTCAGCCAGCTCTGGCAGCCGTACGTGCTGTACGGTCTGGTCGCGGCGCTCGGCATGGGGACGGCGTACGTGCCGTGCAACACGACGGTCGTGAAGTGGTTCGTCGCGCGCCGGGGCTTCGCCGTGGGCATCGCCTCGAGCGGCGGCAGCATGGGGACCTTCGTCCTGCCGCCCCTTGCCCAAGCGCTCGTCAGCGCGCTCGGCTGGCGGACGGCCTACATCGTCTTCGGGGTGGCCGCGTTCGTCGTCCTCAACCTCGTGGCGCGCGTGATGCGCCGCGACCCCGAGAGCCTCGGGCTCCACCCCGACGGCGCCGATACGCCCTCGGCCCTCCCCGGCGTCGAGGAGACGCCGTGGCCGCTCCGGCGCGCCATGCGCTCGCGCGCCTTCTGGATGGTCGGTGTGACCTTCACCGCGACGTGGATCCCGGTCTTCATCCCGCTCGTGCACATCGTGCCGTTCACGCGCGATCTGGGCTATTCGCCGCTCACCGGCGCGTGGGTCGTCTCGACGCTCGGCATCGGCGCGGTCGCGGGGCGCCTCATCATGGGCGGCGTGTCCGACCGGATCGGCCGGAAGCCCGCCGTCGGGATCGCGATCGCGCTCCAGGCGGTCGCCTTCCTGGGCTTCCTCGCCGCCGGCCGCGGCCTGCCCGTGCTCTTCGCCACGGCGCTCGTCTTCGGCTACTCGTACGGCGCGATCTCGACGCTCTTCCCCGCCGTCGTCGGCGACCTCTTCGGCCGGGGCCAGGCGGGCGCGCTCGTCGGCTTTCTCTTCGCGGTGGCGGGCGGGATGGCGGGCTGGGGGCCGCTCATCGCCGGCGCGATCTACGACGCGACCGGCGGCTATGCCCTCACCTGGGGGTTCGCCGCCGCGATGAACCTGGTCGCCCTCGTCCTGCTCGCCCTGTCGCGCCCGCCACGGGTGGATTAGAATCACGGCCGTGTTGATGGAGATCGGCGGCCTCAAGGTGGAGCGGGCGACGCCCCGGGTGCCCGAGCGCGAGCCCCCGATCCTCTTTCTCCACGGGATGTGGGGCGGGAGCTGGATGTGGGACAACTACCTCGGCTTCTTCGCCGGGCGCGGCTACACCTGCTACGCGCTCAACCTGCGCGGCCACCACGGCTCGAAGCCCGTCGCCGACATCGGGCGCGTGCCGTTCGCCGACTACGTCGCGGACGCGCGCGGCGTCGTCGCGGCGCTCGGCAACCCGATCCTCGTCGGCCACTCGATGGGCGGCCTCCTCGTCCAGAAGCTCGCCGAGGGGCTGACGCCGCCGGCCGTCGTCGCGCTCACGCCCGCCGCGCCCCGCGGCATCTTCCCGCTCTGCACGCTCGAGCTGGCGCGCCTGTCGCTCAAGCACCTCGACGAGTTTCTGCTGCGGCGTCCGATCACACCGACGCAGGCCGAGGCCGACGCGCTCCTCTTCGGGAGGATCCCGCCCGCGGAGCGCCCGCAGGCGTTCGAGCGGCTCGTGCCCGAGTCCGGCCGCATGGCGTTCGACGTCGCGGTGGCGGGCGTGCCCGTGGACGCCCGGCGGGTGCGGAGCCCGATGCTCGTGGTCGCCGGGCGCGAGGACCGCCTCATGCCCGCCAGGATGGTCCGGAAGATCGCGCAGAAGTACGGCGCGGAGCTCCGCGTGTACGACGGCCACGCCCACATGGTGCTGGTGGAGCCCGGCTGGGAAGCCATCGCACGCGATATCGCCACGTGGCTCGACGGCACGCGCCTGTCTCAGGCCACCCACGGTGGCACCGTGCTCACGGACCCCGCGACAAAGGAGATTCGATGAAGACCCTCCGCGACAAGTACTGCATCGTCGGCGTCGGCGAAACGGAATACTCGCGCGGGTCCGGGCGCACCACGCGCGCCCTGGCCGTCGAGGCGATCCGCAACGCGATCCTCGACGCCGGCCTCACGCCCCGCGACGTCGACGGCATGATGGACTATCAGGGCGGCGACTCGACGCTCGCCAACCACGTCGCGTCGGACCTCGGGATCCGGCTGAACTTCTACATGGACGTGTTCGGCGGCGGGTCGTCCACCGAGGCGCTGATCGGGCTCGCGATGGGCGCGATCGAGACGGGCATGTGCTCCGCCGTCGCGATCTATCGCTCGATGAACGGCTACAGCGAGTTCCGCATCGGCGGCACCGGGGCGCGTGCCGCCCAGCCCGTGCGCGGCCTCGACCTCGCGCAGGTGCCGTTCGGCATGCGGAGCGCCGGCCAGAACTTCGCCATGACCTTCCTGCGCCACATGTACGAATACGGGACGACCTCCGCGCAGGTCGCCCACGTGAAGGTCGCGCACAGCAAGCACGCGTCGCAGAATCGGAAGGCGTTCCTGAAGGAGCGCGTCACCGTCGAGGACGTCATCAACTCCCGCTGGATCGTGAAGCCGCTCCACCTCCTCGACTGCTGCCTCGAGACCGACAACGCGACCTGCCTCATCGTCACCTCGGCCGAGCGCGCGCGCGACTGCCGCCACCGGCCCGTCCACATCATGGGCGTCGCCGGGCGCGTGTCCAAGCCGCGCCTCGACTTCCACTGGGCCCACGGGCCGATCACGCGCGTCGCCGGCTACTACGCGAAGGACATCGTGTTCGGCCAGGCGGGCGTCGGGCCCGAGGACGTGGACGTCACGGGCTCCTACGACGCGTTCACGTTCACGACGATGCTCCAGCTCGAGGAGTACGGCTTCTGCAAGAAGGGCGAGGGCGGTCAGTACGTCTCGAGCGGGATCATCGAGCTCGGAGGCCGGCGGCCGAACAACACCTCCGGCGGCCACCTCTGCGAGGGCTACACGCACGGGATGTCCATGGTGATCGAGAACGTGCGCCAGCTCCGCGGGACCGTGGACGACTACTGCCCCCACGCCGCGGAGGGTCTGCACGCCTACGACTACGCGCCCGGCCGCTGCCGCCAGGTGAAGGACGCCGAGATCGCGATGAACCTCGGCTGGGCGATCCCGCCCACCGGCAGCGCCCTGATCCTGCGGCGCTAAGGAGCCGTCGATGCCCCAACCCGTCCAGTACCGCGGCATGACGCTGATCGTCCCCGACAACGACAGCGAGTGGAAGGAGTACTACGAGCACGCGCGGGCCCACCGGCTCGTCGCGCGGCAGTGCACGGCGTGCGGCCTCATGCGCTACCCGCCGACCCACGCGTGTCCCTGGTGCATGGACCTCGGCTGGACGTGGCAGGAGCTCTCCGGGCGCGGGACGATCTACTCGTACGAGATCGTCGTCCACGCGATCCAGCCGGGCTTCAAGGAGCTCACGCCCTACCCAGTCGTGCTCGTCGAGCTCGACGAGCAGCGCGGCCGACCGACGCCCGACGAGGCGCTCCGGATCATCGGCAACCTCGTGAAGCCCGACCTCGCGCCGGAGGAGGACAAGAACGTCGCGATCGGCCGGCGCGTGCGCGTGATCTTCCAGGACCTCGCCGACCACATGGCGCTGCCGCAGTTCACGCTGGTGGACGAGCCTCCGCAGGGGCGGGTGTGGCGGCTCCCGTGACAGGCGCGCCCCCGCGATGAACTTCGGCATCGGGCTCTCGGTCCAGCATCTGCCCGAGGAGCCGCAGGCGGCGCGGTTCCAGGAGCACGTCGAGCAGGTGCGGCTCGCCCGCGCCGTCGGCTTCAGCTCGGTGTGGGCGAGCCAGCACTACCTCTCCGATCCCTTCACCTACTTCCAGCCCGTCCCCACCCTGGCGCGCGTCGCCGCGGACGCCGAGGGCATGACGCTCGGGACCGGCGTCCTCCTCCTCCCGCTCCACCATCCGGTCGAGGTGGCCGAGCAGATCGCGACGCTCGACGTGATCGCGGGCGGCCGCTTCGTGTTCGGCGTCGGCCTCGGCTACCGAAACGTGGAGAACGAGGCGATGGGGCAGAGCCCGAAGGACCGCGTCGGGCGTCTCGTCGAGGGTCTCGAGGTCGTCGAGCGGCTCTGGAATGGCGAGCCGGTCAGCTACGATGGCAAGCACTTCCGTCTCCGCGATGTCCGGATCTCGATGCGCCCCCTGCAGCAGCCGCGTCCGCCGATCTGGCTCGCCGCGAACGGCGATGCGGGCGTCAGGCGCGCCGCGCGCCTCGGAGACGCGTGGCTCATGAACCCGCACACGACGCTCGGGACCCTCGAGCGTCAGCTCGCGCTCTTCCGGCAGGCGCGGCAGGAGATGGGACGCCCCGGGGCGACCGACGTGCCGCTCATCAAGGAGTGCTACGTGGCGCCCGAGACCGGAACGGCGCTCGCGGAGGCGGCCGTGTTCCTCGACGCGAAGTACCGCGCCTATCGTCGCTGGGAGCAGGACAAGGCGCTGCCCGCGGGCGAGCGCTGGAGTCCGGGCTTCGAGGACCTGGCGCGTGACCGGTTCGTCATCGGCGACCCGCCGCGCGTCACGGACGAGATCGCCCGCTATCGCGAACGGCTCGGCGTGACCACGATGATCTTCCGGCTGCAGTGGCCCGGTATGGACCAGGCCAAGGTGCTCCGGTCGATCCGGCTGCTCGGCGAGAAGGTGCTCCCCCACTTCGCCTGACCGGTTCCCGTGAGCCTCAAGCGGATCCTTCCGAAGGAGCACGGCACCTGGGCGATGCTGCTCGTGCCGTGGGCGATCGGTTGTGGCGTCGCGCGGCGGCTCACCGGGCCGGATCTCCTGCTCCTCGCGGCGATGCTCGCGTTCTTCCTGGCCCACAATCAGCTCCTGACCTGGCTCAGGCTGCGCCTCGTCGCCGCGTCCGACTCCGGGACGCTCGGCCGCGCGCGCGGTCTCTTCCTGATTCTCGCGGGCGCGGGCGGCGTGGCGTTCCTGCCGCTGCTCGCGCTCTCCGGCCCGACGGCGCTGCTCGCGCTCGGCGGGATCGCGGGGGCCCTGGTGGCCGTGAGCCTGTACCTGGTCTACCGGAGACGGGACCACGGGCTGGCGGGACAGATCCTCGCGCCGGCCGGCCTCGCGCTCAGCGCGCCGGCGGCGTACTCCGTGGCCCGGGGCGCGCTCGATCGAACCGCCGTCGCGCTGTGGGCGCTCAATGTCCTGTTCTTCCTCGGCGCCGTCTTGTACGTCCGGCTGAAGATCGACGCGCTCAAGCGGGCGCCGTCGCTCGTCGCGCCCACCGCCAAGCTCCGGTTCGCGGCGCCGACCCTGGGGATCGATCTCGCGATCCTGGTCGCCGTCCTCATCACGCTGGGATTCGGGTCCCTCTCGCCGTGGGCCCTCCTCGCCTTCGTCCCGACCACGGCGCAAACGCTCGTGGGCGCTGCGCGGCTCGACCGTCCGGCCAGACTGAAGCGCGTCGGCATCCTCGCCACGGCCCACTCGATCGTGTTCGCCCTCCTCGTCGTCTGGCTCGCCTGAGCGGCACGCGTCCATGGGCAAGACCGTCGTCTTCGTGGTCGTCTCGGCCGGGATCGCCTTCCTCTCCGGCCGGTCCCTGCGCGATCCGCGCGCCCACGGCTTCCACCGTTTCTTCGCGTTCGAGGCCATGCTGGGCTTGATCCTGGTGAACGCCCACCGCTGGTTCGAGGATCCCTTCTCGGCGCGACAGGGCGTCTCGTGGGCGCTGCTGCTCGCGTCGATCATCCTGGCGGGGCATGGATTCCACCTGCTGCGGGTGGCCGGCATGTCACGGCCGGTGGGGGAGCGAATCATCTACTTCCCGGGAGATCTCGCTGAGG
>JBBTPF010000053.1:0-2164 GCA_038066295.1 Candidatus Methylomirabilota bacterium
ACTGGAGCACCGTCGCGTGCTTCGACCCGGCCGCCTCCGCCGCCGCGCGCCGGCGGCTGCTCGAGACGTGCTGCGAGCGCGGGGCGCTGCTGCTGCCCGCCCACTTCGCCGCGCCTCACGGCGGCCAGGTGCGCGACGCCAACGGCGCATTCGAGCTCCGGTGGCTCTCCGAGTCCGATCGCCAGTTCAAGCGGGCGGGCGGGCACAGTTAATCCGAAGTTCCCCCTGGCCCAAGAATGTATGGTGTCGATTTGATTGACGAAGACATGTTTCAGCGACCGGGCGTTCTGGCTACACGTTGAGGGAGACTCCGAGCAGATCGAGGGCGCGCTGCTGGAGCGGGGTGGCCGTCGTGATCTTGTCGAACTCGATGGCCGCAACGCGGCGCTTCGTCGCCGCGCTCCCCGTAGGCCGTGATCGACGCGTAGATGCGCCGCGGGTTGAGCGGCGCCAGGTCTTCCCAGCGGATGCCGAGGTGGGCGCGCGAGGGGAGCGGCGTGTTGGTGACGAAGACGTCGGCGCGCTCGACCAGCCGGGGGAGCACGGCGCGCCCGGCGGGGCTGGCGCTCGTCGAGGGCTTGACACAGACCCGCTTTAGGCAGATCGTCGCGCGCATCGGGAGAGGGAGAGCGTGAGATGAGGAGCGGAATTCTGAAAGGAGAGTCAACCATGAGGAGAGCCACCGTTCTCGCCGTTGCGATCCTGGTCGTGCTGGGCCTCGTGATCGCCGGGATGCTGACGCTTCCGGGAGCCTCGGCCCAGGCCAGGCCGATCGTCCTCAAGATCCAGGCGAGCTTCCCGGCGTCGAGCCTGATCTTCACCTCGGTCCTCCCGGTCTTCGCCGACCGTGTTGGGAAGGCCTCCGGCGGACGGGTCAAGGTCGAAGCCCTGCCGGCCGGCACGATCGTCCCCCCCTTCGAGGTGGTGGACGCGACGAACCGCGGGGTCATCGACGGCGCCTACACCTGCACCTACTACTACGTCGGCAAACACATGGCGGCCGCGCTCTTCACCGACGTGCCGGGTGGGCCGTTCGGGCTGGACACGTTCGACTTCATGTCGTGGCATTACGAAGGCGGCGGGCTGCAGCTCCTGAACGAGTTCTACCAGAGCGTCCTGAAGATGAACATCGTCGCGTTCCCGATCTTCCCGACGACCCCTCAGGCGCTCGGCTGGTTCAAGAAGCCCATCAAGAGCGCGAAGGACCTGAAGGGGCTCAAGTACCGCGTTCCGGGGATCGCGGCCGACGTGTACAAGGCGATGGGAGTCTCGGTGGTCACGCTCCCCGGGGGAGAGATCCTGCCGGCGGCTGAGCGGGGCGTCCTGGACGCAACCGAGTGGTACACCCCTGGCGAGGACATCCGGCTCGGGTTCCACCAGGTCTTCAAGTTCTACCACTACCCCGGGCCCCACGAGATGGCGGGGGCCTGCGACCTCCTGATCAACAAGGGCGTCTTCGAGAAGCTCCCCGCCGACGTCCAGGAGATCGTCAGGACGGTCACCCTCGAGACGGCGTTCCGCACGCTCATGGAGTTCAACCGGAAGGACGCCGAGGGGCTCCGCGACCTCAGAGAGAAGCATGGCGTCACCCTGGTGCGGACCCCCGACGATGTCCTGACCGAGCACTGGAAGGCGTGGGACAAGATCGCCCAGGCGGAGTCGGCCAAGGACCCGTTCTTCAAGAAGGTGCTGGATTCCCAGCGGGCGTACGCGACCCTGGTGGTCCCGGCAAAGCGGTTCATGAGCTCGTACGAGATCACCGGGAAGTACTACTGGGGCGACCGCGAGATCAAGTAGCACGGGCCGGCGCGCCCTGTAGGCCGTGCCTGACTGGGACGTCATCGTCGTGGGCGCGGGCAACGCCGCGCTCGGGGCGGCGGTGTCCGCGCGCGAGCAGGGTGCCGGGCGCGTGGTAGCGCTGGAGAAGGCGCCACGCGATCTTCGCGGCGGCAACACGCACTACAGCGGCGGACTGCTGCGCATCGCCTTCGATCGCGCCGAGGAGCTGCGCGCGCTCGTGCCCGACGCCGAGCGGGAGGTGCCGGGCTTCTACGCGGGCGTCGAGCCCTATCCGCAGAAGCTCTTCATGGCCGATCTGCTGCGCGTCACCGACGGGCGCGCGGATCCCGAGCTGGCCGAGCTGCTCATCGGCCGGTCTTACGAC
>JBBTPF010000054.1:0-12112 GCA_038066295.1 Candidatus Methylomirabilota bacterium
GTGCGCGTTTCCCCTGATGAACGTGCTCGTGGTCGCCTACGCGTTCGGCCAGGGGATCGCCCCGCCGACCGCCGCCGCGGCGCTCGGCGCCGTGAGCCTCATGAGCCTCGCGGGGCGCCTCGCGACGGGCGTCCTCTGCGACCGCATCGGCCGCGCGCCGGCGCTCACGCTCACCTACGCGAGCGCGACGGTGGGCATCGGCTGCCTGGTGCTTCTGTGGGCGACGGGCGCCCCCTGGTGGCTCGTGCTCTACGTCGCGTTCTACGGCATGGCTCAGGGCTCGAGCGGGATCGTCGCCTCGGCGCGCGCGGCGGACCTCTTCGCCGGCCCGTCCTTCGGCGCGATCTGGGGCTGGCTCACGCTCGCGGTGGGGCCGGGCGAGGCGCTGGGCGCCTGGCTCGGCGGGAAGATCTTCGACGTGTCGGGGAGCTATCTCCCCGCGTTCGGCTTCGTCGTCCTGGCGCTCGCCGCGGGGGTCGGCGCGATCTGGCGCGTCCGGCCCGCGGCGCCGGCGCGTGATGTCTTGCGGGCGTGAGGGAATGCCGTCCCTCGTGAAGCGGGGGTGCCCGCTCTGGTGGAGCGAACCGGGGTCACGCCCCGGTGCCGACGTAGAGCTCGACCTCGTTGCCGTCGGGGTCGCGCACGCTGAACGAGCTGGACGTCTCGCCGAACGGTGTGAGCCCGCGCGCCTCGACCCAGCGCCGCGCCGCCTGGAGGTCCGCGGGCGAGGTCCCGACGTCGAAGGCGATGTGGTAGAGGCCGGGCACGCCCTTGGGTTGCGGCGCCGGTCCCTCGGCGCGCGCGAGCTCACAGGACAGATCGTGATGGTGGGTGCCCGCGGAGAAGAAGACGATGCGCCCGCTCTTGCCCGTGCCGGTCTCGGCGAGGCCGAGCGTGTCGTGGTAGAAGCGCCGCGTCGCCTCGATGTCGCGAACGAAGAGTGAGACGTGCCCGAGCTCGCGGATCTTGAGGCCGGCCGAGGGTGCCTCCACGACGACGAGTAGTGTACCATTGGCGGGTCATGGCCGATTCGACAGCCGCCACTCCGTTCGTCTCCGACGCCGAACGGGTCAGGCCCCACACCAGGCTCATCGCGCTCCTGGCGCTCGGCCATCTGGTGATCGACCTGAACCAGGGCTCGATCCCCGCCGTCCTGCCTTTTCTCCGCAGCGTGCACGACCTCACGTACGCGCAGGCCGCGGCGATCGTCCTCGTCGCGAACCTCACCTCCTCGCTGATCCAGCCGATCTTCGGCTATCTCTCCGATCAGCTCGCGCGGCGCTGGATCCTGCCGACGTCCGTGTTTCTCTCCGGTGCGGGCCTGGCGCTGACCGGCGTTGCGTCCAGCTACCTCGCGGTGCTGGGGCTCGTCGTCGTGCTGGGGCTCGGCGTCGCCTCGTGGCACCCGGAGGGCTACAAGACGGCAACGGGCGTGGCGGGCGAGAGGAAGGCGACCGCGCTCTCGTGGTTCTCGCTCGGCGGCAACGTCGGTCTCGCGCTCGGTCCGCCGGTCATCACGGGCCTCGTCACCGGGCTCTCGGTCGCGGGCACGCTCGGGATGCTGGTGCCGAGCGCGATCGTGGGCGGGCTCCTTCTCCTCGTGCTTCCGCGCATCGACCGCGCGTCGGCCGCGCCGCGCGGCGTGATCGCCGCGGCAGCGCGCGGCATCAACATGCCCGGCGCGATGGCGCTCCTGATCTTCCTCGTGGCGATCCGCTCGTGGGCGACGCTCGGGTTCATGACGTTCGTGCCGTTCTACTACGTGGATTATCTGAAGGCCGACCCGCGGCTCGTCGGCCCGCTGCTCTTCGTCTTCCTCGGCGCGGGCGCGCTCGGCACGGTGATCGCCGGCCCGCTCGCCGACCGCTGGGGTCCGCGGCCATTCATGCGGTGGGTGTTCCTCGCCGCGATCCCCTTCGGGCTCCTGTTCCTCCAGTCCGGCGGCGTCCTCGCGTTCGTCGTGCTCGGCTGCTTCGGCGCCGTGCTGACCTCGAGCTTCACCGTCTCCGTCGTGCTCGCTCAGGCGTACCTGCCGCGCAACGCGGGCATGGCGTCGGGGCTCATCGTCGGCTTCGCCATCGGCGCCGGCGGCCTCGGCGTGACGGCGCTCGGCTGGGTCGCCGACCGCTGGGGCCTCCCGGCGGCGCTCACGGTCAGCGCGCTGATGCCGCTCGCAGGCTTCGCCACCGCGCGGTTCCTGCCCGCCCCGAGAGACAAGTGACGGGACCGTGAACGAAGGCAGCCCGTTCCAGGACGGCGAGCAGGTCCTGCTCGTCGATCAGCGCGGCAAGCGCCACCTGATCTTCCTGCGCAAGTCGGAGACGTTCCACTCCGACCGCGGCTGGATCGCCCACGACGCGGTCATCGGCCAGCCGGAAGGGACCTGGGTGCGCTCCTCGCTGGGCCTCCGGTATCTGGCGCTCCGGCCCACGCTCGCGGAGTACGTCCTCGACATGCCGCGCGGCGCGCAGGTCATATATCCGAAAGACCTCGCGATGATCCTGTTCTGGGCGGACATCTACCCGGGCTGCCGCGTCATCGAGGCGGGGACGGGTTCGGGCGCCCTCACGCTCGCGCTCCTGCGCGCGGTCGGGCCCGAGGGGCGGGTGATCACCTACGAGCAGCGCGAGGAGTTCGCCCGGCGCGCGCTGGCGAACATCCACATGCGGCTTGGCGAGGTGACGAACCTCACGGTCCGCCTCAGGCCCGCGGAGGATGGCCTCGCCGAGGAGCCGGCGGTGGACCGCGTGCTGCTCGACCTTCCCGAGCCCTGGAAGCTCGCGAAGCTCGTCGCCGGCGCGCTCCGGCCCGGCGGGATCCTGCTCTGCTACGTGCCGACGATCATCCAGTCCCAGCAGATCGCCGAGGCGCTCCAGCGCGACCGGCACTGGGCGCTGATCGAAACCTTCGAGACGCTCTACCGTCCCTGGAACATCGAGGGGCAGTCGGTCCGGCCGTTCCACCGCATGGTCGCGCACACGGGGTTCACCACCGTGGCGCGCCGGGTGGTGCCCGAAGAGGGCGGCGCGCCGGCGCCGCGCCTGTCCCGACGCGAGCCCGAGGAGTAACGCGCCCCGATGATCACGATGATGCGCCGGTACCGGAGGGCCCTGCAGGTCGGCCTGCTGCTGGTGATCGCGGCGTTCGTGGCCTCGCTGTTCGTCTTCGGCGCGAGCGGGATCGGCGGGGGCGGCGGCGAGCGCGACGCGGTCGCCACGGTCGACGGCGAGTCCATCCCGGTCGAGCGCTACCAGCGGCGCTACCAGGCGTACGTGGAGGCCTACGCGCAGGTCTACCGCGACCGCTTCTCGCAGGAGCTGGCCGAGCGGCTCGGGCTCCCGCAGCAGGTCGTCAACGACCTGGTCCAGGAAGCGGTGATCGTGCACCGCGCCCGCAAGGAAGGGCTCGAGGTCTCGGACGAGGAGCTGAACGCCCAGATCCAGGCGTTCCCGGCGTTCCAGGAGGGGGGCCGCTTCACCCTCCGGCGCTACCAGGAGTTCCTCAAGCGGCGCGGGCTCACCGCCGCCGCGTTCGAGACCGACGTCCGCCGCGAGCTCACGCGCCTCAAGGTGGAGGGCGCGGTGCGGGGCGGGGTGAAGGTCTCGCCGGCGGAGGTCGAGCACGCCTTCGTCCTCCGGCGCGAGGAGATCCGCGCGGCCTGGGCGCTCGTCGATCTCACGCCGCTGATCGCCGCCGCGCAGGCGACCGAGCAGGAGCTTCAGGCCTACCTCACCGGGCACGCGGACGAGTTCCGCCAGCCCGAGCGGCGCCGCATCCAGTACGTCACGCTCGCCCAGAAGGACTTCCTGAAGCCGGTCGCCGAGGCCGACGTCGAGAAACACTACAGCGCGAACCTCAAGGAGTTCGAGGCGCCGCGCCGGGCGCGCGCCGCGCACATCCTGGCGCGCGTGGCGGAGACGGGCGGGAGCGAGGCGGAGGACAAGGCGAAGGCGAAGATCGCCGACGCCATCCGCCGGGCCGGGGCCGGCGAGGACTTCGCAAAGCTCGCGGCGGCGCTCTCCGAGGATCCGGGCTCGGCGGCGAACGGCGGCGACCTCGGCCTCGTCAGCCAGGGCGAAATGGTCCCGCAGTTCGAGCAGGCGCTCTTCAGGCTCCGCAAGGGCGAGATCTCGCCCGAGCCCGTGCGCACGCCGTTCGGCTTTCACGCGATCAAGGTGTTCGAGGTGCGCGAGGGCGGGCGCAAGCCGCTGAAGGAGGTCGCGGGACAGATCCGTGACCGGCTCGCCGCGGAGACCGCGGACCGCGCGATGAAGGCGCGGGCCGACGAGATCCGGCCGCCGCTCCAGGCGGCGAAGGACTTCATGGCCGAGGCGAAGCAGCGTGGCCTCACGGCGGCCGAGTCCACGCTCGCGCGCGTGGACCGCCTCGCCGGGATCGGCACGCCCGATCCGCTCGAGGACGCCGCCTTCGCGCTGGCGCTGGACGGGGTCTCGACACCGATCAAGACGCCGGCGGGGCTCGTCGTGCTCAAGGCGGTCGAGGCGATCGCGGCCGGCGTGCCGCCCCTCGGCGAGGTCCGGGACAAGGTGACGGTCGCGGTGAAGCGCCAGAAGGCGGAAGGCGCGGCGCTCGAGCGCGCCGCGCAGCTCGCCGCCGACGCGCGCGAGCGGGGCGACCTCACCGCCGCGGCCAAGAAGGCCGGCGCCACGGCGGGCGAGACGCCGCGGTTCTCGCGCCAGAAGCCCGCCGAGAAGCTGCCGGGCGACGCGATGCTGGTGGCGCTCCAGACGCCGGCGGGCGGGCTCACCGCGCCCGTGAAGACCCAGCAGGGCTACTACGTGTTGCGGGTGCTCGAGCGCGTGCCGCCGGACATGAGCGCCCTCCCCGCCGAGCGCGACACGATCACGAAGGAGATCCTGGCGCAGAAGCAGAGCCAGGCGTGGGAGTCGTGGGTCAACGGCGCGCGCGCCGCGGCGAAGGTGGAGATCCACCGGGTCCCGTCGCGCCGGGGGTAATCGCCCATGCCCGTGAGCCGAACGAGAGTGCTCGTGGTGGACGACGACGACGCGGTCCGGCAGACCCTGTCGGAGCAACTCCGGATGGAAGGCTTCGAGGTCAGCGAGGCGGCCGACGGCCTGAGCGCCTGGACGGAGATCCGCCAGAGCGCTCCGGACGCGGTGCTGCTCGATCTCGCGATGCCGCGGCTCGGCGGCCTCGAGACCTTGAAGGCCATCCGCGCGTTCGACCCCTCGATCGTCACCGTCGTCGTCACCGGGTTCTCCGATCCCGAGATGCACCAGCGAGCCCTGGAGCTCGGCGCCGCCGCCGTTCTCCAGAAGCCGGTCGGGGGGGCCCAGCTGGCGCGGGTCCTCGGCCGCCCGGCCGGCCTACCGCCGGCCCCCCCCCGCGTTCTCGTCGTCGACGACGACGCGGAGGTGCGCGACATGCTCCAGGACCTCCTCGCGTCCCGCGGCGTCGAGGTCACCACGGCCTCGAACGGCGACCTGGCGATGCAGGCGATCGCCCGGCGCGCGCCGGACGTCGTCCTCCTCGACGTCGTGATGCCCGGGCTGAGCGGCGTGGAGATCCTCCAGGCGATCCGGACGATCGCGCCGCGGGTGAAGGTCATCATGGTGAGCGGGGGGGCGACGCCGGCGCAGAGGATGCGGACCCTCGCCCTCGGCGCGTTCGATTTCGTGATCAAGCCCGTCGACGACGCCTACCTCCTGCGGAGCATCGACGTCGCCGTCGGCATGAAGCGGCTGGAGTCCCGCTGAGCCGGGTCAGCCGAGCGGGCTCGCGCCCTCGCGGAGGGGCCGGGCCCAGGCCCGGCGGCGGAGGCGCGGGAACCTGATCCACGAGAAGACGCGCAGGCCGCTCATGTCGTCGAACATCGAGTAGACCACGGGCGTCACGACCAGCGTCACGAGCAGGCAGAGCGCCTGCCCGCCCACCACGACGGTCGCCAGCGACGCGCGCGAGGCCGCGCCGTCGCCCGTGCCGAGCGCGACGGGCAGCATGCCCGCGATGATCGCCGCCGTCGTCATGAGGATCGGCCGGAGCCGGGCGCGGTCGGCCTCCATCTGCGCCTCCGGGCGCTCCATCCCGCGCGCGCGCAGGACGTTCGTGTAATCCACCTGGAGGATCGCGTTCTTCTTGACGACGCCCATCAGGAGGAAGAACCCCATGATCGAGTAGATGTTGAGCGTCTTGCCGAGGACGAGCAGGGTGAGCAGGCCGAACGGGATCGCCAGGAACATGGACACCATGATCGTGATCGGATGGACGAACGACTCGAACTGCGCCGCGAGCACGATGTAGATGAAGGCGAGCGACAGGAGGAACGCGATGAAGAAGTTCGCGATCGCCTCCTGCAGGAGCTTGCCGCGGCCGGTGGTGACGATCCCGTACTCCGCGGGCAGCCGCTGCCGGCCGACCGCGACGTAGGCGTCCTTGTAGGCGTCGGCGAGCGGCTTGCCGTAGAGGTTCGAGATGACCGTGATCGAGCGCTCCTGCGCATAGCGCTCGATCTGGCCGGGGCTCATCCCGCTGGCGAGGGCGGTGAGGTTCGAGAGCCGGACGAGCCGGCCGTCGGCCGCAGGCACGAACAGGGCCTCGAGGGCCTCGGGTCGCTCGCGGAACTCCTGGCGCAGGCGCAGGCGCACGTCGTACTGTTCGTCGAGCTCCCGGTAGAAGCCGACCTTCTCGCCGCCGACCATCGTGCGGAGCGCCCCGGCGACCGTGTCCACGCGGACGCCGAGGTCGGAGGCCTTCTGGCGGTCGATGCGCACCTGGACCTCGGGCTGGCGCAGCGCCTGGCCGGTGTCGAGGTCCACGAAGCCCGGCTTCGCCGCCAGCTCCTTGATGACGTTCCGGGCGTACTGCTCGAGCTGGCCGAGGTCCGGGCCGCGCAGGATCAGGTTGAACGGCGTCTGGCGGAACCCGCCGCCGCCGATGAGGCCGATCTGCTGGACGCTCGCGCGCATGCCGGGGAAGGCGGCGAGACGGCGGCGCACGTCCTGCATGATCT
Organism: Candidatus Methylomirabilota bacterium; assembly: GCA_038066295.1. GTDB lineage: Bacteria > Methylomirabilota > Methylomirabilia > Rokubacteriales > CSP1-6 > JACPCG01. Next base: position 6,992 of record JBBTPF010000054.1, read on the forward strand.
CCTGCTGGGAACGCGCGCGCCCGGAGAGGTGCGTGAGCCCGACGTAGATCGAGACGTCGGAGACGTTCGACTGGAACTGGCCGCGCACGCCGGCGGTCACGAAGAGGGTCACGACCTCGGGCACCTGCCGGACCGCCGCCTCCACCCCCTGGATGAGCTCGCCCGTCCGCTCGAGCGACGAGCCCGGCGGCGCCTCGGCGACGACCTCGAATTCGCTCATGTCGTCGTCCACGACGAACTCGAGCCGCGACCGCGTGAGGAGGTACCAGCCCGAGGCGAGGATCGCGACGCAGAGGACGACGATGACCCAGCGGTGGCCGAGGCTCCAGGCGAGGAGGCGCTCGTAGGCGCCCTCGAGGCGCCGGTACACGCCGCCGTTCCCGCCGTGCATCCCGCCTGCCGCGGCGCCGCCGTTCGCCTCCGCCCCGCGCGGGGCGAAGATGCGGGCGGCGAGCATCGGCGTCAGCGTGAACGCCACGAGCAGCGAGACCATGATCGCGAAGGTCGCGGTGAGGCCGAACGAGTTCCAGAACTTGCCGACGAGCCCGCCCATGAACGCGACGGGCAGGAAGATCACGACCAGCGAGATGGTCGTCGCCATGACGGCCAGCGAGATCTCGCGCGTGCCCGAGATCGCCGCCTGGAAGGGCGTACGCCCCTCCTCGTCGATGTGGCGGTAGATGTTCTCGAGCACGATGATCGCGTCGTCGATGACGATGCCGGTCGAGAGCGACAGGCCGAGCATCGTGAGGTTGTTGAGGGTGAAGCCCGCCGCGCGCATGGCGGTGAAGGTGGCGATGATCGAGCAGGGGATCGCCAGCGCGGCGACGAACGCCGGGCGGAGCCTTCGGTTCGCCGCGAAGAAGATCATGGTCGCGGCGCTGCACGCCACCGTCACCCAGAGGAGCAGCGCGTGGTTGCCGGTCAGGAACGCGGCGGCGACGGCGGCCGTGATCCCCGCGACGGCCGCGATCTCCCACCAGAGGAGGTTGCCGATGAAGACCGCCACGATGAGGCTCGCGAGGAGGCCGCCGAGGAGCACGTGGTCCTTCACCTCGTCGAAGCTGCGCCTGATGAAGCGCGAGAGATCGCGGACGATCTCGAAGCGGATGTCCTGGGGCAGCCCCTTTTGGATCTCGTCGAGCCTCGCCTTGAGGCGGTCCACGACGGCGACGGTGTTCGTGCCCGACTGCTTGCGGATGACGAGCGACACCGCGTTCCGGCCGTTGAGCCGCGCGAGCGTGCGGGCCTCCTCCTCCCCGTCCACGACCCGCGCGATGTCGCGGACGCGGACCGGCCCCGTCTTGAGGTCGGCGACGATCAGCTCCTCGAACCCCTGCGGCGACTCGATCCGGCCGAGGGTGCGGACGCCCTCCTCGCGCCCGCCGCCGGTGAGCCGCCCGCCGGGGATCTCGACGTTCTGGCGCGCGAGCGCTTCCTTCACGGCCTGGATCGAGAGGTTGTAGGCCGAGAGCTGGTGCGGATCCACGAAGACCTGGATCTCGCGCCGGCGGGCGCCGACGAGCGTGATGGCGCCGACGTCCTTCACCGTCTCGAGCAGGCGCTTGATCTTCTTGTCGGCGATCTCGGTGATCTCGCGGGCCGAGCGCTGGCCCGAGACGACGACCGCGAGCACGGGCGCGGAGTCGGGGTCCACCTTCTCGACGATCGGCGGCTCGGTGGACTGCGGGAAGCGGGAGAGGATCGTCGAGACCTTCTCGCGGACGTCGTTGGCCGCCTCCTGGACGTTGCGCTCCAGGATGAAGGTGGCGAAGACCTGCGACTGGCCCTCGATGGTGGACGAGCGCAGCTCGTCCAGGCCCGCGATGGTGTTCACCACCTCCTCGATCGGCTTGGTGATCTGGCTCTCGATCTCCTCCGGGGAGGCGCCGGGCAGCCGCGTGGTGATCGTGATGGTGGGAAGGTCCACCTTCGGGAAGATGTCCACGCCGAGCTGGACGAACGAGGCGAGGCCCAGGACGACGAGCGAGGCGAGCAGCATCGTCGTGAAGACCGGCCGCCGGACGAAGACCTCGAGGACGCCCATCGGTCCGGGCTCAGCGCCCCCGGGGCGGCTCGACGGGCGCGCCGTCGAAGAGGGCGGCGAGGTTGGAGGTGGCGACCGTCTCCCCGGCCTTCACGCCGTCGGCGATCTCGACCCACGTGCCCTGGCGCGCGCCGAGCTTGACGAGGCGCTCCAGGGCCTTGCCGTCGGCGACCACGAAGACCTTGGTGATGCCCGCGATGGAGGTGACGGACTCGCCGGGCACGAAGACGGCGGCCGGGTCCTGTCGCGTGAGCACGCTGCCCTTGGCGAAGAAGCCCGGGCGGAGCGCGCCGTCGTGGTTCGGCACGCGCGCCTCGAGCACGAGCGTGCGCGTCTGGACGTCCACGGCGGGCGCCAGGCGCGTGACGGCTCCGATGAACGCCTTGTCGCCGTACGCCTCGACGGTGAGGCGCACGGTCTGGCCCTCGCGGAGCTCCGGCGCCCGGCGTTCGGGGACGGTGCCGACGTACTTCAGCGGGTTCGCGACGACGAGGGTGAAGAGGGCCGTGTTCTCCTTCACGAACTCGCCGGCGCTGAGGTGGCGCTTGGCGACGAGCCCCGCGATCGGCGCCCGCACGGTCGTGTCGCCCAGCCGCTTCTGGGCGAGCCCGAACGCGGCCTCCCGCTGGCGCACGAGGGCCGCCGCGTTCTTCACGGCGGCCTGGTCGGACAGGAGCTGCGCCTCCGCGGCGCGCATCTGGTCGGGATGCTGCGTCACCGCCATCTTCGCCTGGGTCAGCTGGGCGGCGGCGATGTTGTACTGGTTGCGCGCGTTGTCGACGTCGCGCGCGGCGATGAGGTCCTTGGCGAAGAGCCGCTTCGCGCGCTCCAGCTCGGCCGCCGCCCAGTCGAGCTGCGACTGCGCGCGGGCCACGTCGGCCTCGAGCGTCGTGAGCGTGTCGCGGACGCGGCGGAGCTGCGCCTCGGTGGCCGTGGCGTTCGCGCCGGCGCGCGCGAGCAGCTCGCGCGTGGCGCTGAGGTCGGCCTGGGCCTGGTCCACGGCGAGCTGGAACTCGCGGCGGTCGTACTCGGCGAGGACGGCGCCGGCGGCGACGCGGTCGCCCAGGTCCACGCGCAGGCGCGCGACCGTGCCCGGCTGCTCGGACTTGGCCACGACTTCGTCCCAGGCGGCGAGGCTGCCGCTCGTCTCGATGGCGCGCTGGACGGCGCGCGCCTCGGCGCGCGCCGTCGTGACGGCGGTCGGGCGGAGCTGCGCGCCGGCCGGAGGCGGCTGGGCCTGGGACCGGTTGCAGGCCGCGGTCGCGGCCAGGACGACGAGGCTCAGGAGGATCCGGGACACGTGCGAGGCCACCGACCTCAGAGGGTAAACCATTCGGGGCCGCGTGTTAAGGTAAAGGCCATGTCGATCCAGCGCGCGCCGATGACCCGTCCCGGGTACGAGAAGCTCCGGGACGAGCTCGACCGCCTCAAGCGGGTCGAACGCCACGCCATCACGAAGGCGATCGCCGAGGCGCGGGCGCACGGCGACCTCTCGGAGAACGCCGAGTACCACGCCGCGCGCGAGAAGCAGGGTTTCATCGAGGGGCGCATCGCCGAGCTCGAGGTGAAGGTGGGCGCCGCGGAGGTCATCGAGCCGCCGACCTCCGGCGACCGCGTGACGTTCGGCTCGACGGTCCTGCTCGAGGACGAGGCCGGCAAGGAGGTCCGCTATCAAATCGTCGGCTCCGACGAGGCCGAGCCCGCCCGGGGACGCATCTCGGTGCTGGCGCCGCTCGCGCGCACGCTCATCGGCAAGAAGGTCGGCGACACGGTGACGGCGCAGCTCCCCGGCGGGAAGAAGGCGTTCGAGATCCTGAAGGCGAACTTCCCCTGGGAGTGACGCCGGAGGCCCGCTGATGGAGCTGCCGCTCGAGCGCTTCACCGTCATCGACCTCACCCGCGCCCGCTCGGGCCCGACCGCCGTGCGCCAGCTCGCCGACATGGGCGCCAGCGTCGTCAAGGTGGAGGCGCGCGAGGAGATCGAGGGCGACTCCACCGCGGTGGGCTTCGACTTCCTGAACCTCCACCGGAACAAGCGCGCGATGACGCTCGATCTCAAGCACCCGCGCGGGATCGAGGTCCTCAAGCGCCTCGTCGCCCGCGCCGACGTGCTCGTTGAAAACTTCCGCCCGGACGTCAAGACGCGGCTCGGGATCGATTACGAGACGCTCTCCCGGATCAACCCGCGCCTGGTCTACGGCTCCATCTCGGGCTTCGGTCAGACGGGCCCGTACGCCGGTCGGCCCGGCTACGATCAGATCGCCCAGGGCATGGGCGGCCTCATGTCCATCACCGGGCTGCCCGGTCAGGGCCCCGTGCGCGTTGGCATCCCGGTCGCGGATCTCACCGCCGGGCTCTACCTGGCCCAGGGGATCCTGGTCGCGCTGCTCGAGCGCGAGACGTCGGGCCGGGGCCAGTGGGTGCACACCTCGCTCCTGCAGGCGATGGTGACCATGCTCGACTTCCAGGCCGCGCGCTGGCTCATCGACGGCGAGATCCCGCCCCAGGCGGGCAACGATCATCCGACCGGCATCCCCACCGGCGTCTTCACGACCGCCGACGGGCACATCAACATCGCCGCCTCCGGGCAGACGATGTACCAGCGGCTCTGCACCGCGATCGGCGCGCCCGAGCTGATCGACGACCCGCGGTTTCGGACCATGGCCGACCGCTCACGGAACCGCAAGGAGATGAACGCCGAGCTGGACCGGCGCCTCGTCAGGCAGCCGAGCGCCGAGTGGATCGAGATCCTGAACGAGGCGGGTGTGCCTTCGGGGCCGATCCTGAACGTCAAGGAGGTCTTCGAGAACGAGCATGTCCGGCACCTGGGCCTCGCGCAGCCGGTCCGGCATCCCACGCGCGGCGAGATCCGGGTCCAGGGGCTCCCGGCCACGCTCTCGCGCACGCCCGGCGCCATCCGCCGCCCGGCGCCCACGCACGGCGAGCACACCGAGGAGATCCTGCGCGAGCTGGGCTACTCGGCGGTGGAGATCACGGCCCTCAGGAAGGCCGGCGCCGTCTAAGGCGGCGTTAATAAATAAAGACTTCAACTTCGTCTTTTGGCCTTGGGCCTG
>JBBTPF010000055.1:0-6334 GCA_038066295.1 Candidatus Methylomirabilota bacterium
AGAGGAGGCGCATCTAGCTGCACTCCCCAAGGTCGACGAGGTCGAGCCGAAGGAGACCGAGATCGACATCCTGTAGTTCGTCACCCCCAGGACCGATTGCGCCGGCGAAGCCGGCGCTCGAACGTGCGCTCAGAAGGGAGATTGGATCATGGCGAAGGTGATCGGCATTGACCTCGGGACGACCAACTCGGTCGTGGCGGTCGTCGAGGGCGGCAACCCCACGGTGATCGCGAATCAGGAGGGGAGCCGCCTCACACCCTCCGTCGCGGGGTTCACGAAGGACGGCGAGGTCCTCGTCGGCCAGGTCGCCAAGCGGCAGGCGATCACGAACCCCGAGAACACCGTGTTCTCGATCAAGCGGGTCATGGGACGCCGGTACGACGAGGTGCTTCAGGAGATCAAGCTCGTCCCCTACAGGGTGGTCAAGGCCTCGAACGGCGACGCCCGCGTCGAGATCCGCGGCAAGCAGTACCCGCCGCCCGAGATCTCAGCCATGATCCTCAGGAAGCTGAAAGAGGCCGCCGAGGCGTACCTCGGCGAGAAGGTCACGCAGGCCGTCATCACCGTGCCGGCGTACTTCAACGACAGCCAGCGGCAGGCGACGAAGGACGCCGGGAAGATCGCGGGCCTCGACGTGCTGCGGATCATCAACGAGCCGACGGCCGCCGCGCTCGCCTACGGCATGGATAAGAAGAAGGACGAGACGATCGCCGTCTACGACCTGGGCGGCGGCACGTTCGACATCTCGATCCTCGAGCTCGGCGAGGGCGTCTTCGAGGTCAAAGCGACCAACGGCGACACGCACCTCGGCGGCGACGACTTCGACCAGCGCGTGATCGACTGGATCGGCGAGGAGTTCAAGAAGGAGCACGGCATCGATCTCCGGAAGGACCGGATGGCGCTCCAGCGCCTGAAGGAGGCCGCAGAGAAGGCGAAGTGCGAGCTGTCGACCACGCTCCAGACCGAGATCAACCTGCCGTTCATCACGGCGGACGCGAGCGGGCCCAAGCACCTGGTGCTCACGCTCACGCGGGCGAAGCTCGAGGCGCTGGTCGCGGACCTCGTCGACCGCACGCTCGGCCCCTGCCGGCAGGCGATGCAGGACGCCGGCGTGAGCCCGAAGGACATCAACGAGGTCATCCTCGTCGGCGGCCAGACGCGCATGCCGAAAGCGCAGGAGGCGGTGAAGCAGCTCTTCGGCCGAGAGCCGCACAAGGGCGTCAATCCTGACGAGGTGGTCGCGGTCGGGGCCGCCATCCAGGGCGCGATCATCGGGCGCGATCCGAGCGTTGGGGAGATGGTGCTGCTGGATGTCACACCGCTCTCGCTCGGCATCGAGACGCTCGGCGGCGTGACGACCGCGCTGATCCCGCGGAACACGACGATCCCGACGAAGAAGAGCGAGGTCTTCACGACGGCGGCCGACAACCAGACGTCGGTCGAGGTTCACGTGCTGCAGGGCGAGCGCCAGATGGCCCGCGACAACCGGACGCTCGGCAAGTTCCACCTGATCGGCATTCCGCCGGCCCCGCGCGGCGTGCCGCAGGTCGAGGTGACGTTCGACATCGACGCGAACGGCATCCTGAACGTCACGGCGCAGGACAAGGCCACGGGCAAGCAGCAGAACATCACCATCACCGCGTCGTCCGGCCTCACCAAGGACGAGATCGAGCGGATGGTGAAGGACGCCGAGTCGCACGCGGCCGAGGATATGAAGCGGAAGGGGGAGATCGAGGTCCGGAACCAGACGGACTCGCTCGTGTATTCCACCGAGCGGACGCTCGGCGAGCACGGGTCGAAGCTCGGCGAGGCGGACCGGAAGGCGATCGACGACGCGCTCGCCGAGGCGCGCGAGGCGCTGAAGGGCGAGGATGTCGAGCGGATGAAACGCGCCCAGGAGGGTCTGACGCGGGCGTCCCACAAGCTCGCCGAGATCATGTACCGGGAGGCCCAGGCCGCAGGCCAGCCGGCCGGCGGCGGCGCCCCCGGGGAGGACGGCCGAAGCGCCGCGGGTCCCAAGGAGGGTGAGGTCGTGGACGCCGATTTCGAGGACCTGGGAGACAAGAAGAAGTAAGCGCCATGCGGCGCGACTACTATGCGGTGTTGGGGATCGTGGCGACGGCGGGGCCGCGCGAGGTCCGCCAGGCCTACCGGCGGCTCGCGCGGCAGTACTCCCCCGATGTCAACTTCTGGGACGCCCGGGCGCGGGCGCTGTTCGAGGAGATCGCCGGGGCTTACCGCGTGCTGAGCGATCCGACCGCCCGCGCCATGTACGACCGCTTCGGTCCCGGCGTCAGCGGCGACGCCGCGCTCCCGGCGGGCCGGCGCGGCGAGGACGTGCACGTGGCCGTCGAGCTCGGCTTCGCCGAGGTGGCGCGCGGGACGAGTGTGCGGCTCGACGTCCCGCGGTTCTCGCCGTGTGCCGACTGCGGCGCTTCGGGTACGGCGGACGGCCCGCGGTGCGCGTCGTGCCGCGGCCGCGGCGTCCGGCGCGTGGTCGAGCGCGTCGAGGCCGCGATCCCCCCCGGCGTGGACTCCGGGTCGCAGGTCCGCGTTCCCGGCGAAGGGGACGCGGGCCCGTTCGGCGGCCCGCGCGGCGATCTGATCGTGAGCACGCGCGTCGCCGAGCACCCGTTCTTCCGGCGCAGGGGCGAGAGCGTGCACTGCGAGGTGCCGATCAGCGTCTGGGAGGTGCTGCGCGGCGCGCGCATCCGGGTGCCGACGCCCTCGGGCGAGTCAGTGCTCGTCGTTCCGCCGGGCACCGCGAGTGGCCAGGTGTTCCGGCTGCGCGGCCAGGGGCTCCCGAAGTTGGCGGGCGAGGGGACGGGCGATCTTTACGTCACCGTGCGTGTCGAAGTGCCGACCGGGCTCGACACGCGGACCCACGACCTCGTGCGGGAGCTCGAACGGCTGATGCCCATGGAGCCGCGCGCGGGACTCGAGCGGCATCGCGGGGGTGCGGCGTGAACGATCGCGGCAAGCCACTCTACATGATCGGGGTCGTCGCCGAGATGCTCGGTGTCCATCCTCAGACGCTCCGCTTCTACGAGAAGAAGGGGCTGGTGCGCCCGAGCCGGACGGTCGGCCGGACGCGCATGTACTCGGCGGAGGACGTCGAGGAGCTCGCCCGGCTGCTGCGGCTCACACGCGATCTCGGCGCGAATCTCGCGGGCATCGAGATCATCCTGAAGATGAGGCGTCGAATGCTCGAGATGCAGAAGCAGATCGAAGACCTGGTGTCCTACCTCCGCGAGGACGGCGGCGAGGGGAGGGACCGCGCCGCGCGGGAGCCCCGCGAAGCCCTCGTGCGGGCGGCCTCGGGGCACCTCCGGCCCGTCGATCTTTTCTAGTCGATTCGCTCCACAGGAAGGCGATGGATGGCTGAGGGCCGGAACGACAAGGACGTGACCTTTCCCGACATCCTGGGCCTCCTCCCGCTCCGCGGGACGGTCCTGTTCCCGCACGCCGTGATCCCGCTCGGGGCTGGCCGCCCCTCGTCGGTCCGTCTGATCGAAGAGGCGGTCCAGAGCGGCCAGGTGGTCGGCGCGGTGATGCAGCGCGACGCCTCCGAGGACAACCCGCGCGTCGCCGGGCTCCATCCCGTCGGCACCGTGATGACGATCCACAAGGCGATCAAGCAGCCCGACGGGACGGTACGCCTCGTCGTGCAGGGGCTCCGGCGATTCCGCATCGTCGAGATGGTCCAGGAGGCGCCGTACCTCCGGGCTCGGATCGAGAGCCCGCCGGACGCGCCCGCGCCGACACTGGAGCTCGAGGCGCTCGCGCGAAGCGCGGTGTCGCTCTTCCAGAAGGTGGTCTCGCTCTCGCCGACGCTCCCCGACGAGCTCGCGCAGGTGGCGACGACCGCCGAGGGGCCGGGCGCGCTCGCGGACCTCATCGCCGCCTCGCTGCCGTCGCTGCCGACGGCGCTGAGGCAGGAGCTTCTGGAGACCGCGGACGTCACCCAGCGGCTCAAGAAGCTCGCCAGCGCGCTCGGCAAGGAGGCGGAGGTCCTCGAGCTCGGCTCGAAGATCCAGTCCGAGATCCAGTCCGAGATGTCCAAGACGCAGCGCGAGTATTACCTGCGCGAGCAGCTCCGGGCGATCCAGAAGGAGCTCGGCGAGGCCGACGAGCGCACGCAGGAGATCGACACCCTCCGCCAGAAGATCGAGGCGGCGGGCCTGACGGAGGAGGCCAAGAAGGAGGCGCTGCGGGAGCTCGACCGGCTGGCGAAGATGCCGCCGGCCGCGGCCGAGTACACGGTCGCGCGAACGTACATCGACTGGCTCGTCGCGATGCCGTGGCGGCAGGAGACGACGGACCGCGTGGACATCGAGGCCGCCCAGGCGATCCTCGACGAGGACCACGAGGGGCTCGAGAAGATCAAGGAGCGCATCCTCGAGTACCTCGCCGTGAAGAAGATCCGCCCCTCCGGCAAGGATCCGATCCTGTGCTTCGTCGGCCCGCCGGGAGTCGGCAAGACGTCGCTCGGCCGGTCCATCGCGCGGGCGCTCGGGCGCACGTTCCACCGGATCTCGCTCGGCGGCATGCGCGACGAGGCGGAGATCCGCGGCCACCGGCGCACCTACATCGGCGCGCTCCCGGGGCAGATCGTCCAGGGGCTCCGCCGGGCGGGGACGAAGAACCCGGTCTTCATGCTCGACGAGATCGACAAGCTCGGGATGGACTTCCGCGGCGACCCGGCGTCCGCGCTGCTCGAGGTGCTCGACCCCGAGCAGAACGCGACGTTCCGGGACCATTACCTCGACGTGCCGTTCGACCTCTCGCGCGTGCTGTTCATCACGACGGCGAACGTGCTCGACACGGTACCGTCGCCGCTGCGCGACCGCATGGAGGTCATCCCGCTGGCGGGCTACACCGAGGAGGAAAAGGTCGCCATCGCGCAGAAGCACCTCGAGCCGAAGCAGGCGCGCGAGCATGGCCTCGATCCCGGGAAGGACATCGCGTTCGCGCCCGAGGCGCTGCGCCTCCTCGCCCGCGGCTACACGCGTGAGGCGGGCGTGCGGAACCTCGAGCGCGAGATCGCCGGCGTCTGTCGCAAAGTCGCGCGGCGCCGGGCGGAGGGCGACACCGGGCCCGTGAAGGTGACCCCGGACCTGGTCACCTCGTTCCTCGGCGCGCCGCGCTTCGAATACGAGGAGCTCGAGGAACGCACGCGCGTGCCCGGCGTGGCGGTCGGCCTGGCCTGGACGCCGGCCGGCGGCGACATCCTCTTCGTCGAGGCGACGCGGATGAAGGGCGCGCACACGCTGACGCTCACGGGGCAGCTCGGCGACGTGATGAAGGAGTCCGCGCAGACGGCGCTCTCGTGGGTGCGCTCGCACGCGGCCGAGCTCGACGTCGCGCCGGACTTCTGGGAGACGTCCGACATCCACGTCCACGTGCCGGCCGGGGCGATCCCGAAGGACGGCCCGTCCGCGGGCGTCACCATCACGACCGCGCTCGCGGCGCTCCTGACGGGCCGGCCGCTCCGCGCCGGCCTCGCCATGACGGGCGAGGTGAGCCTCGCCGGGCGCGTGCTGCCGGTCGGGGGGATCAAGGAGAAGGTGCTCGCGGCCCACCGCGCCGGCATCAGGACGGTCATCCTGCCGAAGCGGAACGAGAAGAACCTCGTCGAGGACGTGCCCGCGGCCGTGCGCGAGGCGATGGCGATCCACCTCGTCGAGTCCGTGCACGACGTGATCCGGCTCGCGCTCGAGCCGGTGCCGTCGAGCCCGGAAGCCAGGCGACTGTCGGTGTCGGCATGATTTCCGGAATCTCCCGGCCGACGCTGCTTGACAGGGGGGCACGGGAGTTCGTTACGATAGCGGGGTGAACTGGATCGCCGCCTTCCTCGTCGCCGTCGTCGCGTCCGGAGCCGCCACGCCGGCGCGCGCCGAGGTCTTCCGGCTCAGCGCGCCTGACGGCACCGTGCACTTCACCAACGCGCCGACCGATCCCCGCTACCGGCGCATGGGACTCTCGTCCGGAACCTCGGCCGGGTGGCTGCGCGTGCCGGGCGGCGACACCTCGCGGTACGCGGTGGAGATCCGCGAGGCGGCCGCGCGCTACGGCGTGTCCGAGCGGCTGGTATCCGCCGTGATCCGCGTCGAATCGGCGTTCAATCCGCGCGCCATCTCCCCCAAGGGCGCCCGCGGCCTCATGCAGCTCATGCCGGAGACGGCCTCGATGCTCGGGGTGCGGAACACCTTCGACCCGCAAGAGAACATCGACGGCGGCGTCCGCCACCTGCGCGGCCTGATCGACCGGTTTGCGAACAACCTGCCGCTCGCGGCGGCCTCTGTGGACCGGGCGTTCCTGGTGACGGTGCTCG